>JAUYDU010000422.1 GCA_030691665.1 Chloroflexota bacterium | reverse complement strand
ATGATGAACCGCTCGCCAGCCATGAGACTATCCTATCAGTGAGGGAAAGAGCGCACGAGGCCTAGCTGGCTGGTGGTGGCGGGGCGCCACCACGGCGACGGCGCACTCGTTCCGCCGCCTTGAGGCGAACGAGGGCTCGCTTGAGGGCCGCCTCCGCTCGCAGCATGTCCGCGGTCACCTCTTTCGTCGCCAGGCGCTCCTGGGCGCGGCGACGGGCTTCCTCCGCTCGCGTCACGTCGATCTCGTCCCCCCGCTCAGCGGCGTCGGCCAGGATGGTGATGCGATTCTGTCGCACCTCGATGAAGCCGCCGGTGATGGCCATCTGCACCTCCTCGCCGCCCTTGACGATGCGCAAGACGCCCGGCTGGATCATGGTCAACAGGGGCGCGTGCAGGGGAAGAACCCCCAGCTCACCCTCGATGCCAGGCACAATGAGCTCGTCCACCCCCTCCTCAGAGTAGACCAGCTTCTCGGCGGTGACGATATCAACGTTCAGCTTGGGCATCTCACGCCCCCGCCGCTTCCTTCTCCATCCTTTCAGCCTCCTCGGCGGCCTCCTCGATGCCGCCCACCATGTAGAACGCCTGCTCCGGCAGGTGGTCCCACTTGCCCTCCAGGATCTCCTTGAAGCCCCGCACCGTCTCCCGGATGGGTACGTACTTGCCGGGGCGAGCGGTGAAGGCCTCGGCCACGAACATGGGTTGGGAGAGGAAGCGCTGGATCTTGCGGGCCCGCATCACCGTCAGCTTGTCCTCCTCCGACAGCTCCTCGATGCCCAGGATGGCGATGATGTCCTGGAGGTCTCGATAGCGCTGAAGGACGGCCTGAACGCCGCGGGCCGTCTGATAGTGCTCCTCGCCCACGATGCGGGGATCGAGGATGCGGGAGGTGGAGGTGAGGGGGTCCACGGCCGGGTAGATCCCCTGCTCGACGATGGCGCGGTCGAGGGCGACGACGGCGTCCAGATGGCCAAAGGTGGTGACGATGCCGGGGTCGGTGTAGTCGTCGGCCGGCACGTAGATGGCCTGGAAGGAGGTGATGGAGCCTTTCTTGGTGGAGGTGATGCGCTCCTCCAGGGCACCTATGTCGGTGGCGAGGGTGGGCTGGTAGCCCACCGCCGAGGGCATTCGACCCAGGAGAGCGGAGACCTCCATGTTGGCCAGAATGTAGCGATAGACGTTGTCAATGAACAGGAGAACGTCCTGCCCGGCCACGTCGCGGAAGTACTCGGCCATGGTGACGCCGGTGAGGCCGACGCGGGCCCGCACCCCCGGCGGCTCGTTCATCTGGCCGAAGACCAGCACCGTCTTGTCGATGACGCCCGAGGCCTTCATCTCGTGCCAGAGGTCGTTCCCCTCGCGGGAGCGCTCGCCCACCCCGGCGAAGACAGAGGTGCCGCCGTGCTCGCGGGCGATGTTGCGGATGAGCTCCATGATGATGATGGTCTTGCCCACGCCGGCGCCGCCGTAGGCCCCGACCTTGCCGCCCCTGGTGAAGGGGCAGATGAGGTCCATGACCTTGAGGCCCGTCTCCAGCACCTGGGGCGTCGTCTCCTGCTCCTGCAGAGGGGGTGGCGGGCGGTGGATGGGCCACTCCTGCTCGATCTGCACCTCGCCCAGGTTATCGATAGGCACCCCCAGGACGTTGAACAGGCGGCCGAGGGTGGTGGGCCCCACCGGCACCTTGATGGGCCCACCCAGGTCGAGGGCCTCGGCGCCGCGGCGGAGGCCGTCGGTGGGGCCCATGGCCAGGCAGCGCACCCAGTTGTTGCCCAGGTGCTGCTGCACCTCGGTCAGCAGCTTGTCGCCGTCCACCGCGATCTGCACGGCGTTGTTGATGGGCGGCAGTTCCTCGCCGGGGAACTCCACGTCCACCACCGTCCCGATGACCTGCACTACCTTGCCCTTAGCACCCTTAGCCATCTCCTACTCCCTTATTTGCCACAGATAGTCACAGATAAAGCACAGATTATTTGTTTCAGTCAGGTATCTGTGTTCATCTGTGGCTCTATGCTCCCCGCAGCGCCTCCGCGCCGCCGGTCAGCTCCAGCAGCTCTTTGGTGATAGTCTCCTGACGGGCCTTGTTATAGGTCAGGGTTAGTTCGCGGATCATGTCGGTGGCGTTGTCGGTGGCGTTGCGCATGGCCACCATGCGGGCCGACTGCTCGCTGGCCTGGGCCTCCAGCACCGCCTCGTAGACCTGACGCTCCACGTAGCGGGGCAAGAGCTCGGCCAGGACAGCCTCCCGCGAGGGCTCGTAGATGTAGTCTACCCCCCAGGTGGCCGCCTCCGCCGGCGGTTCTACCGGCAGCAGCTTGAACACCTCCGGCCGCTGGAGCATGGTGCTCATGAAGAGAGCATAGATCAGATAGACCTCGTCGGCCAGACCATCGATGTAGTGCTCCATCGCCACGCGGGCGATGGGCCGCACGTCTTCGTAGCTGGGATAGTCGCCCAGGCCGATGAACTCGGCGGCGATCTCCGTGCCGGTGCGGCGGAAGAAGTCGCGGCCCTTGCGCCCCACAGTGATGAGCCTGACAGGCAGATGCCGCTCCACGATGAAAGAGGCGGTGTGACGAACCAGATTGCTGGGCAGGCCGCCGCAGAGGCCTCGTTCCGGCGTGATGAGGACGATGTCGATGGCCCGCACCTCCCGCCGACGCAGGAGGGGATGGACGGTCTCGGGATCCTGAAAGGGCAAGGTCTCCGCCAGGTCAGCCAGCACCCAGCGCATCTTCTCGGCGTAGGGGCGGGCGGCCAGGGCGCGGGTCTGCGCCCGCCTCATCTTGGAGGCAGCCACCAGCTCCATGGCCTTGGTGATCTTGGCCGTGTTCTGGATGGTGCGGATGCGGCGACGAATCTGGCGGAG
This sequence comes from Chloroflexota bacterium, assembly GCA_030691665.1. Lineage (GTDB taxonomy): Bacteria > Chloroflexota > Dehalococcoidia > SM23-28-2 > SM23-28-2 > JAUYDU01. The sequence continues at coordinate 2,448 of JAUYDU010000422.1, read as the reverse complement.
AGTAGCCATGAGCCGTCCTACTGGCCGATGAACTTGGGCGGCCGCTTCTCCAGGAAGGCGCGGGCCGCCTCCTGGTGGTCGGCGCTTGACATGCTGGCCGCCTCCAGGGCGACGGAGGTGTCCAGGATCAGGTTGACTTCCTCCCGCAGGCGCTTGTTAACGGCGAACTTGGTCCAGCGGATGGCCTTGGTGGGGCCGCTGGCCAGGCGCTGGACCATGGCCATGGCCGTGGGCTGAAGCTCTTCCAGGGGCACAACCTTGTTCACCAGTCCGATGCGCTCGGCCTCGGGGGCGGCGATCAGGTCGCCGGTGAGAAGGTACTCCTTGGCCTTGGCCATTCCCACCAGCAGGGGCCAGATGATGGCGCCGCCGTCGCCGGCCACCAGGCCAACCTTGACGTGGGTATCGCCGAAGCGGGCGTTCTCGGCGGCGATGACGATATCACAGAAGAGGGCGAGGGTGGCCCCCAGGCCCACGGCGTCGCCGTTGACGGCGGCGACGATGGGCTGCTCCACCTCCAGCAGGTTGACGATGAGCTTGCGGGCAGCGCTCAGGGGCAGACGGGGGCCAGTGGGCTGAAACTGGCCGCTGGTCATCGAGCGGGCATCGCCGCCGGCGCAGAAGGCGCGACCGGCGCCGGTGAGGAGCACCGCCCGCACCTCGTCGTCGCCGCCGATGTCCACCAGCACGTCCTCCAGCTCCTGGTGCATGTCGGTGTTGACGGCGTTGAGCACCTCGGGGCGATTGAGGGTGATGATGACGACGGCGTCCTTCTTCTCGACCTTGATGTATTGATAGCGATTGTAGTCGGGCATCGTATGTTTACCTCCACCGTCTCATTCCAGGGGAGAATGCTCTGCGACCCCAGCCTCAGCCTGAGGCTGATCGGCCTCCGGCCGATAAAGGCTGGGGCATCGGGGCAGCGCCTTCCCCTGCCCCAGCGTTCACGCTGGGGTGAGTAGAACCTTCCCCTGGTCGAACCATCGCCATCTTCGTCTTCCGGTCCCTAGTAAGGCACCGTCTCCTTGAACTCTTGGATGGCCGCCTTCAGCTTGTCCTCGGTCTCGGGGGTTATCTGCTTCTGTTCGTCGATGTCCTTGCCGATATCGGCGTGATTGGTCTCCATGAAGCGATGGAAGACGGCCTCGAAGGCCTGCACCTTGCCAACCGGCACCTCGTCCAGATATCCATTCACCGCTGCGTAGAGGATCCCCACCTGTTGAGGCGAGAGCATGGGCTCGTACTGGGGTTGCTTCAGCACCTCGGTGAGGCGCTGGCCCCGCTCGAGCTGGCGGCGGGTGGCTACGTCCAGCTCGGCGCTGCCGAACTGAGCGAAGGCCTGAAGCTCGCGGAACTGGGCCAGGTCCAGGCGCAGGCGTCCCGCCACCTGGCGCATGGCCCGTGTCTGGGCAGCGCCGCCCACCCGCGACACCGAGAGCCCGACGTTGACGGCCGGCCGGATGCCGGCGTTGAACAGGTCCGTCTCCAGGTAGATCTGGCCGTCGGTGATGGAGATGACGTTGGTGGGGATGTAGGCGGAGATGTCGCCGGCCTGGGTCTCGATGATGGGTAGGGCGGTAAGGGAACCGCCGCCGTATTCGGGGGCCAGCTTGGCGGCCCGCTCCAGCAGGCGGCTGTGCAGGTAAAAAATGTCGCCGGGGTAGGCCTCGCGGCCGGGCGGCCGCCGCAGGAGGAGAGACATCTGGCGATAGGACCAGGCGTGCTTGCTCAGGTCATCGTAGACCACCAGAGCATCGCGGCCCTGCTCCATGAACTCTTCGCCAATGGCGCAAGCAGCGTAAGGGGCCAGATACTGAAGGGCGGCCGGGTCGGCGGCGTTGGCCGCCACGACGATGGTGTGCTCCATGGCCCCGTGCTGCTCCAGGGTGGCCACCACCTGGGCCACCTTGGAGGTCTTCTGGCCGATGGCCGCGTAGATGCAGGCAAGGTCGCCGCCCCTCTGGCTGACGATGGTGTCGATGGCGATGGCCGACTTGCCGGTAGAGCGGTCGCCGATGATCAGCTCTCGCTGGCCGCGGCCGATGGGGATCATGGAGTCGATGGCCTTGATGCCGGTGAGGACGGGAGTGTCCACGCTCTTGCGGTTCACCACGCCGGGGGCGATGCGCTCCACGGCGCGCATCCTGTCGCGAGGCACCGGCCCCTTGCCGTCCAGGGGGTTGCCCAGCGGGTCCACCACCCGGCCGATGAGGGCATCGCCCACGGGCACCTGGATGATGCGCCCGGTGGCCCGCACCTCATCCCCTTCCCTGATGTTGGTGTAGTCGCCGAGGACGATGGCGCCGACGGTGTCCTCCTCCAGGTTGAGGGCCAGGCCCATGACGTCGTTGGGGAACTGGAGGATCTCGTTGTACATAGCGCCCGGCAACCCGTGGATGCGGGCGATGCCGTCGCCGGCCTGCACCACCGTGCCCACGTCTACCGCCG
>JAUYDU010000395.1 GCA_030691665.1 Chloroflexota bacterium | reverse complement strand
CCGGCCACCGGGCAGGCTGGAGGGCGCCTTCCATGAGAAGGAGGGCATCTGCACCGGCCTCCCCAGGCCCACGGACCAGCGGCCGGAACTGCTGCTGCCTCGGCCTGATGAACTTCAGGGGCCCAACTGCGCCGAGGCGGTGGCGGCTGGGGCGCAGTCGCCCACCATCAACCTGGCCATGTCGGCGCTGGCCCTGGAGGTTGTGAGGCGCATCGTGCAGGGCAGGTGTACCTGGATGCAGGTATCCCTGGACCTGGCGGCCGGGACGATGCAGGTCACCCACGCCACTCCCGAGGTGGTGGCGCAGGTGACCGGTATGCCGGCACAGGCCCTGGTATACAAAACCGATGGAAGAAAGGGGTGAGACCATGAGCACACAGCAGACCAACGGCAACCAGGGGAATCTCAAGGTGGTCCTGGAGCAGATGGAGCGTGGTGTGGTGGTGGGCGTCCAGGCGAAAGGCTGCGACCCCGTATTGACCGTGCTGCCTGGCCTGACGCTGGAGCAGGTGCTGGACCGGGTGCCGGAGCTGCTGGCGGCGGCCAGGGAGCGGTGGGCGCAGAGCCCAAAGATGCCCGAGTACCAGCGGCCGCCGGAGCCAGCGAAGCCGACGACGCCAGCACCCAGGAGCACGACGGTGGCGCCGCCCAAGCCCAAGCCGCCTGAGGTGGTGCGGAACCGTCTCATGTAGTCACTGGCCACCCATCGCAGGACCTGCCCGCACTGGGCTTTCGCCTGCCACAGCCTCTTGCCCTATTGCGCGCCTATGGCTGCACGAAATAACAAGGTGTTCAGTGCCCGTGGACACTTCGCCCTGCTCGCGCTTTGCACCCTCCAGGGGCAGTCCCGCACAGTCAGAATTCGTAATGACATGATCAATCGAGCACGCACAGACGTCCGAGGACGGGCATTTGCTCGATAGCCACCAATGCTACACCTTACGCCGACGCGCTAACCTCATGGGACGCGCTCCCAGGCAGGCGCAAAGCGCAAGAGTCGGGCCACTCGCGCTGCCCGGTTTTGGTCGGTCTGTGGTTGGTGGTTAGTGAGAGTGCAGCGGCAGGCCATCGTGCTGGTGTCGCTCAATGTGGTGGCAAGACGCGCCGGACGCGCAGCACGGGTCGACGTGGGCAGTTGCCCTGGACGGGCTACTCATGTTGTGCAGCAGTTCATGCTCCACGGCCCGCGCCAAGGTGTGACCCTCCTCAACAGAGAGGTCCGAGCGCACCGTCACGTGTAGCTCCGCTTCCAGCCGGTGGCCCAGCCAGCGGGTGCGCACATCCGTGACCGCCTGCACGCCGTCCACGTGTTCCGCCGCGTGCCGTATCTCCCCTACTACGCTGGAGTCCACGCCGTCCAGCAGCCGGGTTAACACCACCTTGGCCGAGTCCCACACCACGCGAAAGATGAGGACAGTGATGAGAAGTCCCACGATGGGGTCGGCCATGGGAAAGCCCAGCCAGACGCCGACTGCTCCAGCCAGGACCGCGAGGCTGGTGAGGCCGTCGATACGGGCGTGGTAGCCGTCCGCCACCAGAGCCGCGCTGTCAATCTGCTTGCCCACCCGGATGCGGAAGAGGGCCACCGCCTCGTTCCCTACAAACCCTATGGCGCCAGCGGCCATGACCAACCAGACGTAGCCCATCTCTCGCGGGTGTAGCAGCCTGTCTATGGCCGTGTACCCGGCCAGGAGCGCGCTGAACAGGATGATGAGCACGATGACGACGCCCACCAGGTCCTCCGCCCTGCCATAGCCGTAGGTGAATCGTGCGCTGGGCCTGCGCAGCGCCAACCTGAAGGCAATCCAGAGAGGCACCGCGGTAAAAGCGTCCCCAAAGTTGTGGACGGTGTCTGCAAGGAGCGCCACGCTACCCGAGAGCGCCACAATACCGAGCTGCAGCACCGCAGTGATCGCAAGTCCAATCATCGACCATTTGATGGCCCAGATGCCGCGCTGCGTGCTGGTGATGGACGGGTCCACGAGTCCGTGGATGTGACCGCGGTCATCAGGCCTACGCCCATGATGCCTGACGTCCCCTTGGGGATTCATGACCTCACCCTCCCGGCCATGCTTGTGAACAGGGACCATCTCTCAGCAACCCGGCGCGCCGTTCCACGATGCATAGCCTCGGACCCTCAATACTTGGTCCTGGTGGGCCATAACAAGCCCGCAGTTGGACGGGACGAGGATACTCCTCCGTCTATCTCTCCGCCAACCCATGTGATGTTGGTGGTCGGCGTGTCCAGTTGGTCCTCAAGTCCTCTTGGCTGCCCGAGGGCGGCTGGCTATGCCGGTGCTACCCAGCTTTGGGAGGACGAGGTCCCGCCGTAAGGTCTCCCAATCTCTCATAACCGAAGGGCAACCGCTTGTTCGCCTTCCACCAGGCGACCACGAACGCGACCAACCGTGGGGATTACAGTCGCGCGGTTCCCGATGGCATGCGCCTTGTCGGTCAAGAGCGCGACGCTACCCGACACCAGAATGGCGATCATCTGAAACAGGGTTGTGACAAGCAGTCTCAACAGTGCTGGCGATCAGCGGTTCCGCTCCCATCGCCGCGCCCAGTGGGCCAGCGCTTACCAGTCCCTACACATCACCCCATGGACATATAATCCGATGGTGATATAATGATGAAACCAAGGGCTTGCGGTGCAGTGCCGACAGGAGGGGGCCGTGCAGACCATGTCTCGGGACGCGGTAGTGGTCAAAGCTAAGCTGTTTCGTGGGCTGGCGGACTCGTCGCGCCTCAGGGTTGTCGAGGCCTTGAGGACGGGCCCGCGCTGCGTCTCAGCGGTGGTGGAGGCCACAGGCCTCTCCCAGCCCAACGTCTCTGGCCACCTGGCCTGTCTCTTCGACTGCGGCTTGGTGGAGCGCGAGCAGCGGGGACGGTCTGTCTACTATCGGGTCGCAGACCCGCGGGTGGAACGCCTCCTCTCTGACGCCGACGAGTTGCTGGTCAGAGTTGGCGAGGAGGTATACATCTGCACCAGGTACCAGGAGCCTCGGGAAAGTAGCTCTGATAAAGAGGGCACTAGCCTGGGCATCGATGCCCGAACCCGCGTGCTGCCGGGCAGCTCGTGAGCGAGCCAAGGAGATGAAGGCTATGCCTGCACGCGACGAAGCGTCCCTTGCCGTCGGGACAGAGAAGAAAGGGCGGCGTGAGGAAGGGCACGAGGGAGGGGAGAAGCGGTACGAGGGGCCGTGGTGGCGCTTCCCGCCCCTGCGCAACGCACTGGCATCTGGCGCACTTCTGGTGCTGGCCTTCATCCTCTCCCGCGTCGCCGCCGTGCCCGATTGGGTGTCCATCGCCCTGTACGTGGCGGCCATCCCGCTGGGTGCCTCCCACTGGGGCCGTGAGGCTGTGGAGGCGGTCTTCAGACGGCGGGTCAACATAGACGTGCTCATGGCCGTGGCCACGGTTGGGGCAGCCGTGCTGGGCCTCTGGGAGGAGGCCGCCTTCCTGGCCTTCCTGTACGGCGCCGCCGAGGGGCTGGAGGAGTACGCCTACGACCGGACCCGCTCGGCCATCCGCGCCCTCCTGAAGCTGGCGCCCGCCGAGGCCCACGTCCTTCGGGACGGCGTGGAGACGCTCGTCCCCGCTGCTGAGATGGAGGTGGGAGACCTCTTCCTGGTGCGCCCTGGCGAGTCCCTCGCCACCGACGGGGTCATACGCAGGGGGAGCACCAGCATCAACGAGGCACCGGTGACCGGCGAGTCGATGCCGGTGTCCAAGGAGCCGGGGGCGCAGGTGTTCGCTGGCGCCATCAACCTCACCGGTGCCATCGAGGTGGAGGCCACCCGGCGCTTTCAGGACAACACCCTCTCCCGCATCATCCACCTGGTGGAGGAGGCCCAGGAAGAGAAAACCAACGCCCAGCGCTTCATAGACAAGTTCGGCAGCCGCTACAGCCCGGCCATACTGCTGGGCGCGCTGGCGCTCCTGGTGGTTCCGACGTTGTTTGGCGGCGACTTCAGGCTGTGGGCCACGCGGGCCATAACGCTGGCCGTGGCGGGCGCGCCGTGCGCCCTGGTCATGTCCACCCCCGTGGCCGTAGCGGCCGCGATAGGCCGGGCGGGAAAGCGAGGCGTGCTCATCAAGGGAGGGCTATACCTGGAGCGCCTAGGCTCGCTCACAACCGTCGCCTTCGACAAGACCGGGACGCTCACCAAGGGGCGGCCGGAGGTGACGGACGTGGTCCCTCTCAACGGCGCCAGCCCTCAGGATGTCGTGGGCGCCGCGGCCGCGGTGGAGAGGCTCTCCGAGCACCCGCTGGCCCAGGCGATAGTGCGAAAAGCAGGGAAGGAGCGCGTCGTGGTGCCTGCGGCAGAGGGCTTCCAGGCCTTGACGGGGGCAGGCGCCTCCGCCCAGGTGGACGGGCACCGCTCGTACGTCGGCAGCCCGGCGCTCTTCCAGAAGCTGGGGGCTGATATGGCCGAGGCCCTTCCGGCCGTCGCCAGACTCCAGGAGCAGGGCAAGACCGTGGTCCTGGTGGGCGACGAGCGCACGGTGACAGGCGCCATCGCTATTCGCGACGAGGTGCGGCCCGAGGCCCGCGAGGCGATAGAGTCCCTGCGCAGGAGCGGCATCAGACGCGTCGTCATGCTCACCGGAGACAACGAGCGCACGGCGAGGGCAATCGCCTCCCAGCTCGGCGTGGACGACGTGAGGGCTGGCCTCAAGCCCGACGACAAGGTAAGGGTCGTGAAGGAGATGGAGGGGAGGAAAGAGCGCGTAGCTATGGTGGGTGACGGGATCAACGACGCGCCAGCCCTGGCCAGCGCCAGCGTGGGCATCGCCATGGGCGCCGCAGGCACCGACGCCGCCATAGAGGCCGCTGACGTAGCGCTGATGGGGGACGACCTGAGGGCAGTGGCCTACGCCATCCAGGTGGGACGCCGGGCCCAGGGTATCAGCCGGCAGAACATCGTCTTCTCTGTCGGTCTCTTGGCTGTCCTGATCCCACTCTCCGTGGTGGGATCCATAGGCGTGGCCGTGGCGGTAATAGTGCACGAGGGGTCTGAGCTGCTGGCGGTGGCCAACGGCCTGAGAGCCGCCATCTCTCCCAGGAGCGCATAGGGAAGGGAACAGCCCAAGACGTACGCCCTCTCCCTCGGTGCTCCCACCACCCGGTGCACCCCACCTCTGGTCCAGGGGCGCTTCAGGGCTCCACGATGAGCGTGCCGTTCATGGCGCCGTGACGCTTGCTGCACAGCACGTTACAGTAGAAGGTGAAGGCCCCCACCTTGTCGGCTACGAACTCCACCGTCTTGTACTTGCCTGGAGAGATGGGGCCGGCGTTGACGTTGAAGTCAGGGAGATAGAAGCCGTGAGTCACGTCCCTGCTGGTGAGCCTCAGCCGAACGACCTCGCCAGCCTTCACCCGCACCACGTCGGGCTCGAAGCCGCCCTCGGTGGGCACCTGCGCCGTCACCGTAATGGCGTTGTCGCTCTGCTCATAGACACGGTCCAGGAAGGCCATCCCACCAACGACGCCCGCTATCAAGGCTACCAGCATGCCCAGGGCAACCAGCTCACCTCTCAAAGGCTTCCTCCTCCTCCAGATGGCGCCGCGCTCCTCATCCCAGGAACAGCCACAGAAAGGCGGCTGTGACGCCAAGGAACAGGGCAGCCACCGGCGCGAGGCCCAGCCACTGCCTTCCGTTCGCCGGGAGGGACCACTCGGGCCGCCGGCCCAGTATGGCAAGGCTCCAGGCCAGCCCCACCAGGATGGCGCTCGCCTGAAGGTACGGAAGCGCCACCGGGAAGAGCGGCCTCCACTGGATGCTCGCCGTCCCGAAGAGGTCCCAGCCCCTGCCCAGGGGGTCGGAGACCACGGAAGCCAGGTAGGCGCCTCCCGACGACAGGAAACCCATGGCCAGGGCCATCCAGGCCGTCGCCGCCAAGGGGACCAGGGCGTAGGCGGAGCCTGTCCATCGCTGGCGAGTAGTGGCGCCGCCAGTCCCGGAGAGCCTCGTGGACAGGTACGAGGCCCCCAGGAAGAGGCCCGGGAGCATGATAAGGCTCAGGCCGGCCAGCCCTCCCAGGTAGAGGAGGAAGGTGGGCGCCAGCG
>JAUYDU010000361.1 GCA_030691665.1 Chloroflexota bacterium | reverse complement strand
CCATGGCGCGGCCCTTCACCCAGACAAGCCCCACCAGCGCGACGGGAACGAGCGCGGCCAGGAGCAGGAAGGCCCAGAATGGGCGGTTGGGTCCCACCACAAGCTCCCCGGACATCAGCGGGTGGAGTTTCCCGCACGTCTGGGTGCACCTGAACCGGAACTTCCCCTCCCTGTCGGCCACGAACTCAGACCGCGCTTCCTGGCCGGGTATGGCTGCCAGGTCTACCCCATACCCCTCCAGAGCCAGGCCGTGAGTCACGTCCATGGATTTGAGCACGAACTGGACACGCTCGCCCCGCGTGACCCTGATGATAGGCGGGTCGTAGGCGAACTGGCGCGCCTCCACCACAACCTCACGAGGGCCGGAAGCGGCACTCTCCCCAGTGGCCCGGGCAGCGCCGGTGACAAGCAGGCCGATGGCGAACGCGGCCAGCGCCGCCGGAAGCAGGAGCGTTGCGCCCTTCAGGATCCTCCTCGGCGCCTGCCGTGTCATGCTCAGCCGCCGCTCTAGCATGAGGGATGACCTATGCCGGAGGCCTGGGCGTGTCGGTGCCGGGGCCCTTTTCACCATGCGTCGCGTCCACGTAGTCCCTGACCTGCGCCAGCGTCTTGCCCTGTCCCAGGAGCCTCTCCGCATCGCGAGCTATCTGAAGGCAGGTGTCGCAGAAGGAGCCGTGGTCGTCAAAGCGGACGGAGCCGCTTCTTTCGACACCGACGATGAAGCAGTCCAGGTTGCTGGTGTGGCCCTCCATGAGCCCGCATCCGCAGTAGCATGGCAGGTACTTCAGCACGTCCGGGCGCCTCAGGGCATACTCGTAGCCGTCGCGCACGTCCGATGTAACGTACGCCGGGAAGACAGAGGTCGAGATGGCCTTCGCGCTGGGCTCGGTGTAGGGCTGCGTCCCGGCTTCCCGCGCCGGGGGCTGCTTCCCGCCACAGGCCTGTGCTGATAGAGCGAACCCGGCTAGCGCAGCGACGACGAGCGCCGCCAGCAAGAGGCGCTTCCCCATCTGCGCGACCCGTTCCATGAGACCTGTCCTTCTGCTCACTGCCACCTCCTTGACGTCGGTCCCGCTCGTACTCGCCTCGGGCCGTGGGGCGCCGGAGCTTCGTTTGACACGGCTGCCCCTTCGGCTCTAGCCGCGCGTGGCCCGTGTGATGCTTCTCCCCGCACCCGCTCTGGGATCCCTCCAGTTGAATGGTCACGTGGGCGATGCCAAACTCCCTCGAAGCGACCTCCCGCAGGTGCTGGAGGAGGTGCTCGCGGTCATCTGGGGCGGTCGCACACGAGGTCACGTGCGCGCTCAGCACCTCGTAGCCTTTGGTGAGGGACCAGGCGTGGATGTCGTGGACGCCCGTCACCCCTTCTATCTGCTCGAGGCGTCGGTACAGGCGGTCTATGTCCAGGCCCGAGGGGGTCCCCTGCATCAGCACGCGCACCACCTTCCAGAGCAACCGAGTCGAACTGAGCAGGATGATCAGCCCTATGACGACCCCGAATATGGGGTCCACGATGTACCATCCCATGGCGATGATCAGAAGGCCGCCTGCGACGACCGCCACGGAGCCCAGGAGGTCTCCCAGGACGTGCAGGAAGGCACCCTCGACGTTCAGGCTCCCCTCAGAGGAGCGCTTGAGCACCCACGCCGCCGCCACGTTGACCAGGAGCCCCACGAACCCAACGCTCAGCATGAGGGTGCCCTGGACTTCGGGAGGCTCCTGGAACCGCCGGTATGCCTCCACGAAGATCCAGGCGGCGATGAGCCACAGGCTCAGGACATTGAGAAGGGCTGCGAGGACCTCAGTCCGCTGGAAGCCGAAGGTGAGGCTGGCGGACGGGGGCCTCGCCGCTATCCAGATGGCAAGGAGCGCCAGCCCTATGGCTGCCGCATCCGTCACCATGTGTCCTGCGTCGGCCAGGAGCGCCAGGCTGTTGGCCAGTAGCCCTCCCACAACCTCCACCACCATGTAGCCCGCAATGAGCCCGAAGGCTATCCACAGGCTCCGACGACTGCTGGCGCGGTAGTCATGGGTATGCTCGCCCTGCTGGCCGTGGCGATGAACGGCAGGCCGACGTGACGCTGATGACACTCTTTGACCTCCAGTCGCGTGGATACGCCTTCCCAGAGTGGAAGCTACCCGCCCCTGGCGTGCTCCAGCTCAAGCTCCAGGAGTGTCCGCACGTGCTGGTCTTGCAGGGAGTAGTAGACCATCCGCCCCTCGCGGCGGCTCTTGACCCACCTCAGGTCGCGGAGCACCCGCAGGTGTTGAGAGATCGCCGACTCGGTGACTCCCACGATGGCCGCGATGTCGCATACACATAGCTCGCTGGCGGCCAGGGCGAAGAGCATCTTCATTCGATTGGAGTCAGCCAGCGCCGCGAAGGTCTCGGCAAGGGACGCCAGCTCCGCGTCCGGTATGAGGGCGTCCCTGGCGGCCCGTATCGCCTCCGGGTGTATTCCCCGCTCTTGGCACCGTTCGGCTGGCCCAATCCGAGGGTGGATGGCTTTCCTCCCTGGGCACGATTTAGCGTTGGCTAAAGTATAAAGGCATTTCGTCGCGCGCACCATCCGCCGAAGGTTCTATTCTTCAGTGTACCTGTGCTTCGGGGCGGGCGAACGGCTGTCGTCCAAGGCTCAGTGGCCACGAGGAGTGGAACGTTTCCGGTCCATAGGCAGGACTTTGGTCAGGCCACCCGGCCTCGGCTTTTCGGCGCGCAAGGCTCCGAGCCAGTCACCGTATCGCTGCGCCTACGCGGCCTACACGCTGACCACAGGGATTCCGCACAGGCTGAACCATACGACGCAATGTTCACCTTGCACGCCATGACGCTGGCCAACTGAACCACACGGAGGATGGATAGGCAACGAGACAATGGAATCATTGGCAGAGGTGGGAAGGCCCCCAGCACCCAGCGGGAGTCTCCGTATTCTGGCCCGGTGATTGTCTTAATAACGGGGTCAACCTCATGGTATGATAAACAAACGACGGCGGGGCCTCCGAAATTGGGAGTGAGCCGATGCCTCCGGTGACGTACACGTATGTGGAGTTTCTACCACCTTTGACCGTTCCGCGCGATGCGCCACACGGTCAACTATTGCTGGACGTTTCTGAGCGTGCCTCCCCCGAAACTGGGAGGACCCTGCTTAGGACGCGGATGTTCATGGACCGTGGCGAGACCAGAACAGACCTGGCGACATTCAGTGTTAGGCACGACCGTGAGCGCGCCCAGACCCGGTACGCCCCCGGTGTCGCTGACGGTGTCGCTGACGGTGTCGCTGACGAGGATAGGGTCGAATCAATACGGCTCGTCTACCCTGTGGAGTTCAAGATATACGAACTCGAACCAGGTAAGGCGCTCCTGACCACCGACATTCGCATCATCAGGGAGGTCTACGGACGCCTGCGGTCGTCTCAGCCAGATGCACTCCTGGTTCTCAAAGCTCGGCAGGTCAACCTGGTTCTCTTGGAGTCGGCTTTGAAAGAGCTGCGCACCGAGGTCCATATCGACGGCTACTATTTGAAGGATATCCGGCTCGCGGGGATCCATTCCGCTCAAATGTATGGGCGAGACATTGACCAGAGCGAGGAGGTGCTCAGCTGGGTGAGGCGGTCGTCCGTCGGAGGTGTAGCCTTCGAGATTTCCTATGAGCAGTGGGATTCTGTGCCGGTCTTGGTGTTGGGTACCGGCTCGGTGGTGGTGTTGAAACACATAGGCACCGGCCCTGCCCTCGACTTCATTCAATGGCTAGACAAGTACATTGCCAAGGTTTCGCGGCTGGAGGCGGTCCCTAGACTACGCCGCCGGCGCACGTAGGTACCGTCGCGCTGCGTCCACTGCGGTCGATGGGTTGTACGCTACAACTGAGACGCTGTTCTTGGAGATGGTGATGCTCGCCGGGTTGCCGCTGATCGGTTCCTCGATGCTGCACAAGAAACCGGTCACCTGCTGCAGCGGCACGGCTCTTACGTATAGGCCGAAATAGGGGTTAGACTCGGTGAGCTTGACGATGATGACGTACTTCCCAGACTCTGGCCTGATGCCTCGCTCAACCGCATCTAGGAGATGCCGAACCTCCTCATCGAGAATCCTGGCAACCCTTCCAAAGTCTGTCTGGACACCTGTGAACGTGAGGCGCAACAGGCGGTCCCTGAACTCGCCATCGGATGTTTCATTTCCTCCTGGGCCCATCGAAGTGTCCGCCAGTTCCTCGGTGGACTCCAACTGGATGGTCCGAGGCCCGGCTCGCAGCACCATCTCTGTGCCTCTGTGCAAGATGACCGTGGCATCCGGGCGCCAGTATCTCGCTGCTTCGGCCGCGCTGGCCAGCAGATCGGGTGCCGCGGCGTCGGCGGGCGATAACCGGAACTCCGCTTGTGCTTCTACCTCCGCCTGCTTGCCCGTCACCCGTGCCGCCTGCAGGTCGCACCAGAACCTGAATCGGTCGATTCCCACATATAGGGCTGCAACTAAACTAAAACCAAGGTGGGAACTACATGGTATCTCGTATGTCATATGGCATATCACGGCGACTCTGCGGGTTTCACCTTGGCGTTAGTTTAGTGCCAGCACGCTAGGTCCCATGGCCAAGAGGAATGCTCCCACTCCCTGGGTCCTGCCGATGAAGAACCATGAGATAGTCGCAAGGATGACTACTACTATGGCGACCGTCAGGAGGTACGCTCGTCCGAGTGTGAGGCTGGGTTGACGCATCGCGCCTCCTTTCCCGATGGTTGACGGTGTACTCATCATATCGGCGGCGGCATCCTGACGCAAGGGCGTTTACGGCACCGTAGCGAGTCAATTCGACAAGGTGAATCAGGTACCCTTCCTGAGGGGGCTACGCCAAAATAGGGCGCCGCCAAGAGTACCGCTGCACAATCCAACGATGTGTTCAGAGAACGCGACCGTCTGGCTGAATCTGGCATGAGCATCAGTGGCCACTGGCACCTTGGAAGAGGAGCCGCGCGTGAGAGTTCGGCGCGACCCCCTTCAAAAGGACGGTATGGCTCTTCCGGATGAAAAGGCAAGTTCAAGCTCAGCGATCCTAGGCCTGGGTGGTCCTGGCTTGGACGAAGGCCAAGAACTCCTGGAGCACCCGTGAGACCAGGCGCTCCTTCCGATAGACGCAGAAGAAGTCTCGCTTGAGGCCTATCCCCTGCACTGGGACCTGTTTGACCAGGCCCAGCGCCAGGCTCTTTTTGATGGCCAGGTTGGAGACGAAGGCTATACCTGCCTTAGCCTCCACGGCGGAGACTACCGCCTGGTGGCTGCCGAGGACAAGGTGCGGAGACCACCTGCTCACGTCCACGCCGGCCCTGGAGAGGGCCGCGTTCACCGTCCCCTGGGTGCCCGAGGTCTCTTCCCGCACAATCAGTGGCTCCCCCTCGAGTTCCAGGGGAGAGACCCCTGCGACTCCAGCGAACGGGTGTTCCGGGAAGACGATGAGCACAATCTCGTCCTCTCCGACATTGAAATGCTCCAGCCCAGTGTCTGATGGGAGGATGCCGCAGAAACCTATCTCGAAGGTGCCTTCCTTCACGCTCGCTAAGACCATGAGCGAGTCCGAGATCTTCACACTGACAGTTATGCTTGCGTGCAGGGCCTTGAACTCAGCCAGCACCGTCGGAAGGAGCACCTCGCCCGGGATGGTGCTGGCCGCCAGGCGGATGTGCCCGGTGACCTCCTCTCGCATCCGGTCGAGGTCTTGGACCAGGCTGGCCCGCTCCGCCGCCACGGCCTTGGCGAATCTCAGGAGCCGCTTGCCTGCCTCTGTGAGTATGATCCCTTTCCTGCTCCGGTCCAGGAGGCGCACGCCTAGGTCGCGCTCCAGCTTCTGTATCTGAAACGACACGGCGGGCTGGCTGAGAGAAAGCCTCTTGGCCGCCTCCGAGAAGCTCCCCGACTCCACCAGCTCAAGATACGTCTTCAGGTAGTCCAGGTTCATAAGGTGGTCAACTCCGACCAGAAGAGCGGCCCAAGGGGCCGCGTGGGCATCTCCGAGATGATAGCACCCGCAGAAGGCCCCGCCTAGGGGCGGCGGTCGAGCAGGCGCCGGAGGACGTTACATGAGTATCGTTTATACCGTGCGCAATCATCTCTTATGATATAATCGGCGCGTTCCGATGGGATCCAGACCATCACGTCCAACAGCTTATCTCCACGAGGCTGCGGCATGGAGGACAACCAGGAGCTTCTGAGGGCGCTTTCCGATGCGGTGGTGGGCATGGATGAGGACGCTGCTAGGGTGCTCGCTGGCCAGGCACTCTCGTCGGGCCTGGACGCCTCTGATGTCCTGTCTCGTGGCCTCATCCCAGGCATGAAGGCCGTCGGAGAGAAATACGAGGCTGGCGAGTACTTCGTGCCCGAGCTCCTCCTCTGCTCCGACGCGCTGTATGCGGGCCTCGATGTGCTGCGCCCGCATCTGCTCGCCTCCCAGCTCCCGAGCGCCGGCCGCGTGGTCATCGGCGTAGTGGAGGGGGACACTCACGACATAGGGAAGAACATCGTCAGGATCATGCTGGAGGGCTCGGGGTTTGAGGTGGTGGACCTGGGAGCAAACGTGCCGCACCATTTCTTCGTGGACGCGGCCGTGCAGCACCGTGCGGACATCATCGCCCTTTCGTCCCTCATGGCGACAGCAATGGAAGGTATGGGCGCGGTGATAGACATCCTGGCCCGGCGAGGCCTGCGCGACCAGTTCAAGGTGATGGTCGGCGGGTCCCCGGTGTCCGCTGCCTTCGCCCGCAAGATCGGGGCCGATGGCTACGCGCCCAACGCCACGGGCGCGGTGAGACTGGCCCACTCCCTCGTCAGCTCGTCATCACGGGGCATTGGAGCCGCCCCACGGCCATGAGCTGCTCCCGGGACGCTCGCACTAACATGAAGGGAGGTCAGATGCCTGACCTGGCGGAGGCGACGCGTGCCGCCCTGAACGAATACATGAACCGCGCCCACTGCGCGGAGGTGGTCTTCAAGTACACCTGCAAGGCATGGCACCCGGGATTCGATGAGAGCCTCGTCCGGCTGGGGACGCCGTTCGGGGGCGGGATAGCGGACCGCGGGAACGTGTGCGGTGCCCTGATTGGTGGGCTCCTGGTCATCGGTTACCTCTTCGGCAGGCGGTCGCTGACCGAGAGCCAGACGCTGTGCCGCGAGCTGAGCGGCAGGTACCACGACGCCTTCAAGGGAGCGTTCCAGGACACCACCTGCTACGGCATCCGCGGGCGCATCTTCAACTGGGACACCCACGTGAAGTGCTCCAACACGGTCTCTAGGTCGATGGCGGTGCTGTGGGAGGTCGTGCGCGAGGCCGAGGCCAGGGGACAGACGCCTTGGCGGACCTGAGCGAGAAGGAACGGCTCTTCCGAGCCCTCTCCGGCCAGGAATGCGATCGGCCGCCAGTCATCGCCCCTGGGGGGATGATGTCTCCCCTCACGGCCAGGCTACTGGAAGCCAGCGGGCTGGACGGAGAGATGGCGCGGGCTGGCCCGGACACCATGGCGCTGGCCACCGTCACCGCCAGAGAGGCCGTTGGCCTGGAGAACCTGGGCGTGCCCTTCTGCCTGACGGTGGAGGCGGAGGCCCTGGGGGCCCGCGTAAGCCCCGGCACGAGGTCGGTGGAGCCTCTGGTCGTGCGGCCTGCGCTCCCCAGCGCCGAACATCTCGCCTCGCTCAGACTGCCGGACCCGCTTCGCGAGCCCCGCATGTCCGCAGTCCTGGAGGCCATCCGTATTCTGAAGGTACGTTACCCCGACGTCCCGGTAGTGGGCAATCTCTCCGGCCCTGTGACTCTCGCCACCGCCATCGTCCCCACCAGTCAGCTCCTGCGCCTCTTGGTCAGAAACGAGTCGCTGGCATGCGATGCCCTGCGCTTGGCGACAGGCACAATCATCGGGTTTGGAGAGGCGATGCTGGACGCAGGCGCAGACGCCCTCGTCGTCGGCGACCCCACCGCTACAGGCGAGATCATCGGACCTGCGACCTTCAAGAAGCTCGTCTTGCCGCAGTATCAGGCCATCTTCTCGGCCTTCAGGGCCCGTGGGGCGAAGAGCGTCCTCCATATATGCGGAGACGTGACCGCGGTTCTGCCCAGCATCAGGTCGTCAGGAGCCGACGCGTTCAGCATGGACAGCATGATGAGCATCCGCAAGGCGAGAGACCAGCTTGGCCCGATGCCCCTCATGGGCAACACCAGCACGCTGCTACTGGCGCGGGGCACGCCGGACAGGGTGGCCGCCGCCGTAAGAAGGGCGCTGGCAGAGGAGGTGGAGGTGTACGCCCCCAGTTGCGGCCTGGACCGCAGCACGCCGCTGGAGAACCTGCGCACCATGTGTGAGGCGGTGAAGTCCTGGGACGGCGACGGCCAGGCCGATCTGGAGGCTTCCCATGAGCGGCGCTGAGGCCATGACGCCGCAGGAGCGGATGGCGGCGGTGGTCGCGGGCCGGCGTCCCGACCGCGTGCCCGTGTTTGGCTTCGTAGGCGCCTACGCCGCCAGGCTGTACGGCCTGAGTTTGAAGGACTTCTATACGGACATCGAGAAGTGCGTGCGGGTGCAGTTCCTCGCTGCGGACCTGCACGGCTATGACGATGCCCCCAGGTATGCGTGGGCGGACTGGGGCGGGTGGGAGTTCGGAGGGACGGTTCACTTCCCCGAGTCATACGTCGAGTTCGCCCCAAGGACCGAGTCCCACCCCGTCTCCACTCTGGCCGATGTCGAGCATCTCAAAACGCCTGACCCCCGAACGGCGGGCATGTACCCCCTCCTGATGGAGTACAACAGGATCATGCGCCGCATGGGACTCCCCGCCAGAATCCCCGGAGGATCAGTGACCAACGTTGTCAATGGAATCGTCGGCGGGGAAAGGCTCCTCCGGTGGTACGTAAGGGAGCCGGAGGCGGTGCGGACGCTCTACGAGAAGGCTACCGCCTTCATCCTGGATGCTGCCGACATGATAATCGCCGAGTTCGGGGCAGAGAACTGTGTGGCAGGCTTCAGCGCGCCGCTGGACTCCAACGATCTGGTCAGCCCGAAGGTGTTTGAGAAGTTCGCCGTTCTATACCTGAAGCGCGTCTCCGAGGGGCTCATACACAGGGGGGTCAAGAGATTCGGGCTGCACATCTGCGGCGACCACCGGGGGAACCTGGCGGCGTGGGCAGCGCTTCCCATTCCTCCCAGGACAACCATCAGCATCGGCTCGGGAATGGACATCGTGCAGGTCGCAGAGGCCTTCGGCCACAAGCACGTAGTGATGGGCAACGTGTCCACGTCCCTTCTCGCCACGGGCACATATGAGGAGGTCTATGAAGAGGCCCGTCGGTGCATAGAGCGGGGCAAGGACCTGCCCGGTGGCTTCGCGCTGATGCCAGCGTGCGAGGCTCCAGTCACCACCCCACCGCTCAACATACATGCCTTAGTGAAGGCAGTCAACGATTGCGGGAGATACGCCGAGAAGCAGCGCTGGTGAGTTGAGCGAAGGCTCATCTGGAGTGTCAAACCTGGGATCCTGAGCACCCCTCGCGGCTCTCCAGCCTCAGTGTGAGTACGTCTTGCAGGCTTCTGCGTTCCAAAACAACAGGAGGCAAGCCCATACTTTCTGAGCACACCCGATGGCGGTCAGCGTCAACGGGATCCCCACGCGGAGGAGCCGCCCGCGCTGTTCACGTTAGGCATAGGCCGGGCTGCCGTAGTCTGTGACCTTTCGCGGCCCTGCACCTTCTAGCGAAGTGTGGGTTCCGCCAGATTGGTGCCCAAAACGGTTGCGCCAGAGCCAGTAGGGGCACTGGTGTCTCCCTGAGAATTGGAGAGCATGGGCACTCTCTGCGAACAACGGGAGCGTGAGTGCCAAAGTTCTGTAACAAGAGGCCCAGGGCGCCTCAATTCGGAACGCCTCCGGCATGTTGACGTGCGGTTTGAGGTGGACCCCG
>JAUYDU010000336.1 GCA_030691665.1 Chloroflexota bacterium | reverse complement strand
GATCCCTGCCCCCCAGTGCTATAATTTCGCTAAGGGCTGTGAGCAACATGGGCATCGTTTACGGTTGCGTTTCCCCCCATCCGCCGATCATCGTGCACGAGATCGGGCAGGGAAGAGAGAGCGAAACTCAGAACACCATCGGCGCCCTGCGCCAGGTGGCGGAGGAGATGGCCGCCCACCGTCCCGAGACGGCGATCATCATCAGCCCCCACGGGCCCCTGCGCCCCAACGCCTTCGGCATCCTGGCCGCCGAGCGCTGCTCGGCCAGCCTGGCCGAGTGGGGCGCTCCCCAGGTGATCTTCACCTTCGAGAACGACCTCGACGTGGTATCCCTTATCCGCGAGGAGTGCCAAGAGGCAGGCCTGCCCCTGGACGCCATCGGCCGCTGGCGCGACGGCCTGGACTGGGGCTGCACCGTGCCCCTCTACTACCTCCAGCGCGGCCTGGGGACAGCCAAGCTGGTGCCCATCTGCATCTCCTACCTGCCGCCCCAGCAGCACTTCGGCTTGGGAGTCGCCGTACGGCGGGCCATCGACCGCCTGGGCAGGCGAGCGGTCATCATCGCCAGCGCCGACCTCTCCCACGCCCTCACCCACAGCGCCCCCAGCGGCTACGACCCCATGGGCCCCCTGTTCGACGAGAAGATCCAGCAAGCCGTAGCCCAGTGGGACGTCAGGGCTGTGCTCGATATGGACGCCGGCTTCCGCCAGCGAGCGGCCGAGGACGCCGTGCCCTCCCTGAGCTTCCTGATGGGTGCCGTGTTCGGCCTGACGGTGAAGGCCCGCGTCCTGTCCTACGAGGGGCCCTTCGGCGTGGGCTACCTGGTGGCAGCCGTCGATATCGTGACCCCGGAAGCGGAGACAGCCACAGAAGAGGCCAGGGCCGCCGAGCCCGTGGCCGTTGCGGCGGCCCCTCATCCCCTGGTGCGCCTCGCCAAGGAGGCGGTGGAAGCGTTCGTGCTGTACGGACGGGCCATCGAGCCCACGGACGTGCCGGCGCAGCTACGGGAGCAGGCCGGGGTCTTCGTCTCCATCAAGAGAGGGAGCCAGCTACGCGGCTGCATCGGCACCATCGAGCCCACCCAGGCCAGCCTCGCCCAGGAGGTGGTGCGCAACGCCATCGACTCGGCCACCCGCGACCCCCGCTTCCAGCCCATCGCCCCGGAGGAGCTGGCCGAGCTCTCCTACAGCGTCGATGTCCTCTCCCCGCCGGAGCCGGTGGCCGGCCCGGAAGATCTCGACCCCAAGCGGTACGGCGTCGTCATCCGTACCGGCCTCCGCCGTGCCCTCCTCCTGCCGGACATCGAGGGGGTGAGCACAGTGGAGGAGCAGATCGCCATCGCCAAGGCCAAGGGGGGCATCCTCCAGGAGGAAGCGGTGGAGCTCTACCGCTTCACCGTGCAGCGCTACACGTAGCCAGCCCATGATCCGGCCCTGCGACGCTAGAGACCTAGGCGAAATCTGTACCATCATCAACGACGCCGCCGCGGCCTACCACGGCGTGATCCCCGCCGACTGCTATCACCAGCCCTACATGCCCATGCCCGAGTTGCAGCGCGAGGCCAGCCGCATGACCTTCTTCGGCTGGGAAGATGACGGCCGGCTTACAGGCATGATAGGCTACGAGCCGGTGAGGGATGTCACCCTCGTCCGCCACGCCTACGTGCTCCCCGACCGCCAGCGCCAGGGCATCGGCAGCGCCCTCCTGGGCCACGTCATCGGCCTGACCACGACCGATCGCCTGCTGGTGGGCACGTGGGCCGATGCTACCTGGGCCATCCGCTTCTACCAGAAGCACGGCTTCCGCCTCCTGCCCGACGGCGACGCCCTCCTGCGCACCTACTGGGACATCCCCGCTCGCCAGCGCGAGACCTCGGTGGTGCTGGGGAGAGAGCTGCCACCCCCTTCGCCCTAGGCCCCCTTGAACCATTGACCCTACCTTCGCCTTTGTGAGTCGCGCCCGCCCGCTGCTATACTAGGAGCAAGCAAGATTCCCGAAACGACAAGAGGCGATGCCGTCTGAAAGATAAGGCCCTCACCACCCTCGAGTTCGATAAGATACTGGCCCGCCTGGC
This sequence comes from Chloroflexota bacterium, assembly GCA_030691665.1. Lineage (GTDB taxonomy): Bacteria > Chloroflexota > Dehalococcoidia > SM23-28-2 > SM23-28-2 > JAUYDU01. The sequence goes on along the minus strand of JAUYDU010000336.1, from coordinate 2,162 downwards.
CCAGCACACCTCCTTCTCCGCCAGCCGCGAGCTGGCCCTCGCCCTGCGCCCGTCCTCCGACTACGCCGAGGTCGTCCGCCGCCAGCGCCTCACCGCCGAGGCCCGCCGCCTCCTGGAGATGAAGCCCAACCTCCGCCTCGCGGCCGCCCGCGACGTGCGCCCCCTGGCCCAGAAGGCAGCCCTGGCCGGCGTCCTCGATCCCACCGAGCTGCTGGACATCCACGCCACCCTCAGCCTCGCCCTATCGGTGCGCAACACCATCCTCCGCCTGGGCATCCAGCTCCCCCTGCTCAGCCACCTGGCCAAGGGCCTGGCCGAGCTCTCGTCCCTGGTGGAGGAGATAGCGCGCTGCATCAACCCTCGCGCCGAGGTCACCGACGCCGCCAGCCCCATCCTGGCCGCCTGCCGAAGGCAGGCCCACCTGTCCCACGACCGCCTCACGGCCAGGCTCCAGCATATCCTCTCGTCCCAGACGGGACGCCAGGTCGCCCAGGAGCCCATCGTCACCCTGCGCGACGGCCGCTACGTCATCCCCGTCAAGGCGGAGATGCGCGGCCACCTGCCCGGCATCGTCCACGACGTCTCCCAGAGCGGGGCCACCGTCTTCCTGGAGCCCCTGGAAGCCGTCGAGCTGGGCAACGCCTGGCGCGAGCTGCAACTGGAGGAGAAGCGAGAGGTGGAGCGCATCCTCCGCGCCCTCAGCGCCCAGGTCGGCGACCACGCCCCGGACATCGAGACGACGGTAGAGACGCTGGCCGATCTCGACCTGGCCCTGGCCAAGGCCAAGCTGGGCGAGTCGCTGGCCGCCAAGGAGCTGCCCTACTTCGGCGACGAGCAGCCCTGGCTGGCCCAGGGCCCCGGCGAGCTGCGCCTGGTCAACGCTCGCCACCCCCTGCTCACGGGCGAGGCGGTGCCGATTTCGGTCGCCGTGGGCGATTCCTACTCGATCCTGCTCATCACCGGCCCCAACACCGGCGGCAAGACCGTCGCCCTCAAGACCGTCGGCCTGCTGACCCTCATGGCCCAGGCGGGGCTGCCCATCCCCGCCGACCTGGGCAGCCGCCTGCCCATCTTCGCCTCCGTCCACGCCGACATCGGCGACGAGCAGAGCATCGAGCAGTCGCTCTCCACCTTCAGCTCCCACGTCGGCAACATCATTCACATCCTGGGCGAGGCCGAGCGTAACAGCTTGGTGCTGCTGGACGAGCTGGGCGCCGGCACCGACCCCACCGAGGGCACGGCCCTGGCCCAGGCCATCCTCCAGCACCTGCTGGACGTAGGAGCGACCGCCGTCGCCACCACCCACCACGGCCAACTCAAGGTCTTCGCCCACGTCACGCCGGGGATCATGAACGCCTCGGTGGAGTTCGACGTCGAGACCCTGGCCCCCACCTACCACCTGACCATCGGCCTGCCCGGCCAGAGCAACGCCCTGGCCATCGCCGACCGCCTGGGCATGCCCGCTGCCATCCTGGAGCGCGCCCGCCAGCACATCGCCCCCGACCGCCAGCAGCTCGAGAGCCTCCTCGCCGAGATCCAGCGCCAGCGGGAGGAAGCGGCCACGTCCGCTCGCGCCGAGGAGATCGCCCGCCGCGAGGCCGAAGAGATACGCGCTCGCCTGGGGGAGAAGCTGGCGGCGGTGGAGCGCGACCGCGACGGCGCCATCGAGAGGACGCGGGCCGAGATGGAGCAAGAGCTATCGCAGGCGCGGGCTCACCTTCGCGCCGCTGCCCGAGAGCTGGCGCGGGCCGAGCGCGAGGCGGCGGCCGCCGCCCGGCAGGCCCCTTCGCCGGGCTCAGGGCAGGCGCTGCCGGTCGCTCAACAAGAGATCGAGGCCGTCGAGGAGCAAGTCGAGAAGCTGCGCCAACGCCGCAAACGGCGCAAGCCAGGCCCCCTGCCGCCCATCGCCGCCGGCGACCACGTCTGGCTGCGCGACCTGGCCCAGCCAGCCGAGGCCCTGGGCCCGCCGGACGACCAGGGCGAGCTGGAGGTCCGCCTGGGCTCCTTCCACGCCAAGATCAGAGTCAGCGAGATCGAGCAGGTCGAAAGGGTCAAGGAACATGGAACACGGAACATGGCCCCTGACTCGTGGCCAGTGGTCTCGCCGCCGCCGCCGGAGATGGACGTGCGGGGCCTATCGGTGGGCGAGGCCCTGCCCCTCA
>JAUYDU010000325.1 GCA_030691665.1 Chloroflexota bacterium | reverse complement strand
CCACGTCCCGCAGTTTCTCCACGAAGCGCGGGTCTCGGCTGAGCTTGAACGTCCGGACCAGATGGGGCTTCAGGCCATGGGCTTTCCAGATGCGCTGCACACTGGCGGGGCTCAGCCCCACCACCATGGCCATGCTGCGCGTGCTCCAGTGCGTCGCCTCGGGCGGCTTCTCCCGCAGAGTCCGCTCCACCACCTCTCGCACCTTCCCTTCCTCGATCCGCCGCTTCCGCCCGGGACGGCTCTTGTCCTTCACCAGACCGTCCACCCTGGCCGCCTCGTACCGCTGCCGCCACCGGGTTACGGTCGGCGTGGTGGTCGCCAGTTGCTGCAGGATTTCGCCCGTGGCCATCCCCTCGCCGCTCAGGACCACAATGCGCGCTCGTAGCACCACCTTCTGCGGAGTGTTCCCGTTCCTGATCAGCCGCTCCAAGTCCGCCCGATCTCTCTCGCTCACGTTCAGTCGTCTGCTGGTTCTCATGCCCAGCAGTCTACCATAACTAACGCTATATGTGAAGCACTACACTAGAAATAGAACGTCGGGCACACCGAACTTGCGAAACAGGTAGTTGCCGATGAAGCCGAGGCCGACGATGACACCGATGACGATGAATACAACGCTGACCACGAACGCCTCCTGGCCAGGTTCCAGCCCTACGGGCTGGCTTGACGTGTGGGGTGTCACTGCACAGCCTGTGTTGAACCCACAATGATATGGCCCACTCGGCCCGCTGGTCAAGCGTCGCCTTCTTGCGGTTCTCTTTGCTTAATGGTGGGAGCGGTATAGAATGAGCACATGCACAAAGTCTTGGATAAGGTGCTCCTTGGAATCGCTGCATTGTTTGTGGCTGCGGGGATTCCAGTGATACTGAACCGTATGGAGTGGGCATGGCTGATACTGGGATTGGGACTAGGGGGTTATCTGACCTATGGTTACTTTTGGCTTACTCATAGGGTTGACCGTACTGTTAAAGAACATCAAGCCTCAGCCGTGGCCCTGAGAATGCCCATCAAGCTAGATGAACAGAGGATTACTGACTTCGCTTTCGCAATTAAAGCTGAGTGGGTGCGGCAAGGGAAAGAGATAGACTGGGTGGCTATTCGTAAAGAAGCCGTGCGAATGTGGAAAGAGGAGCACGGTATTAAGGATGACTTGGATGACAACAAAGCCTGAATCCGATACCGTAGGTGGTATCAGTGCAATAATTCAGCACAAGATGCCCGCCGCAAAGCCAGAGGAGTTTATCCGTTACGGCTATAGCACCAAGGGTGCTCCCATCTACCTACATAAGCCAACTGGCAAGCGGTTCGTAGCTAACGGCGCACTCCCAGGCCGTCGCATCCCGCCCGAACAGGTAGGCGATGCCGTGGGCATGTTCTATGAGGGCCTATCCACGGAACAGATACGACGCAACTTTGGGCAGAAACATGGCTTCTATCCATCTACGGCCACGGTCTATGAGTGGATAGTGGACTACACCAACCTCGCCAAAGACAGGATGCGCCAGTTCAAGGCCCATACGGGTGAGACTTGGGTGTGTGACGAAATGGTGTTGAAGGTGGGCGGTAAGAAATACTGGAACTGGAACGTCATGGACGCAGACACCCGTTTCTTGCTTGCTACCCGCCTATCGGCTACCCGTGGGAGCCGAGACGCCGAGCTTGTGTTGAAGAAGGCACGGCTAGTAGCTGCTAGGCGTCCACGCTTCGTAGTTAGTGACCGTCTGTCTAGCTATGTGGATGGGGTAGAGCGAGCCTTTGGAGCGGGAGTCCACCACATACCCGCCGATGGTATCAGGGCAGAGGTAAACAATAACCTCTCCGAGCGCCTACAGGGCACAATACGGGCACGCTCAAAGGTGATGCGTGGACTGAAGAGTCAGCGGACGGCCCAGCTAATCTTGGATGGCTGGACGATTCACTACAACTACTTCAGGCCCCACGAATCGCTTGGGCGTGATAGGACGCCAGCCTTGGCCGCTGGGATTGAAGCGCCCTACGAAAACTGGTTACAGATAGCCCATCAGGACGTTAGGCCATTCTCCAGGAAGCGTGGGGTGTTTGAGCGAGAGCGTGTCTTGAAGAATCGGCTTCTGGGGAAACAGCGCCCATCTGAGCGGATGCCCAAGATATACCTCTTTCGGACTAGGCGAGGCGGCCTATGAGCCAACCACGCTATAGCAAAGAGAACCCTTCTTGCGGTTCTCTTGCAGGGAGGTGTAACCAGGTTGTAGGCTGTGACCACCTGAATACTGGGGGTCACAGCGATGGGGAAACTACGGCGTGACCACAAACTTGAAGGTGAAATAGAGGACATGCTGAAGAGGGTTCCACTGGCACAAGTACAAGTAGTTGAAGCGCCACTACCTGACGACATAGAAACCGTCGTCATGGAGAAGGTGCATACCACCACGCCAGAGGTCATAGCTTGTCCACGTTGCGGGGCCACAGACATCATGAAGTACGGCGTACGCAACGGACAGCAGGAGTACATCTGCAAACGCTGCCGACGGAAGTTCACAGCTAGAAATGCCCCCCTAGGGATGCACTTCTCGGCAAAGCAGATAGGGATGGCTCTGAGCCTGTTCTATGATGGCCTCTCACTGGCGGATGTCAGCCGTCAGATTGGGGCCTCCGATGGCCTCTCTGTGAATCCAGCGACCATCTGGCGATGGGTGATGCACTACTCCAAGGAAGCCGCAAACGCGCTGGACAAGGTACGGGTGAGCACGTCGCCTGTTTGGGTTATAGACGAAACGGTGATAAAGGTGGGGGGAGAGAACGTCTGGTACTGGGACGTGATTGACGAAGGGACGCGGTTCCTTCTGGGGACGCACCTTTCAGTCAGTCGAAGGCTCTCTGACGCCATAGCAATCTTGAACATGGCAAAGCGGCGCTCAAAGACTACCCCACGGTTCATTCTCTCGGATGGCCTTGCAGCCTATCCCGATGCCGTGGAGCAGGTGTTTGGCGCCTCTGCACGTCACGTCAAGATGCAGGGCCTCACGTCGGAAATCAACACCAACCTGATAGAACGATTCCACGGGACGTTGAAGGAACGCACCAAGGTGATGCGCGGCCTGAAGACGATGGATAGCGCGCTCACCATCCTCAACGGCTTCGTGCTCAACTACAACTTCCTGCGGCCACATATGACGCTGGACGGGAAGCCGCCAGCCGAGGCAGCAGGCGTTGAGGTGCCGTTCAGGAGTTGGATAGAGTTTGTGACAAGCAACGAAATGGCCCTGCAAGAGGCAGATGTTGCTCAACCCATACTGTCTGTAGAGGACGCAAAGCGTATTGGGTTTAGGGCGGGGGTTCTTGTTCGCCAGTATCTTGACCAGCAAAATAGGAGGTGAACAATCCATCAGTCCACGCCCGAACGTCTCGCAGTTGTTGGCCGCAGGCGCGGATTTTCAGGTCGGTCTCTATAGCGAATCGTATGCCTTCAGCATCACCTTTCGCAACGGCGATTAGCTGGCGATTAAATGCCACACCCAACTTGTCGAGAGAAAGAATGCTAGCGTTCAGATTGCTTCTGAAGGATTCGTAATCATGTTTCATGTCTTCTCTCGCATACATGGCAACCTTCCTTCGATGCCTTCTTGGTGCAAAGGATAATGGTGATTACACCAATAAGCAAGAGAACCCTTCTTGCCCTTGCGCTGGGGTCGACAGTCACTGACTTCCCAGGCGACTGGCTGCGCGCCGAGCTAGACGGAGAACCGCGAAGGCCCTAGCCGGTCGGATCACCGTCTGGCGGGCCTGGTCGGGACTTGCCTACATACGCCTCGTCCTCCTGGCCCATCAGCGTCTGCCGCAGGGATGTCTCCAGGACTCCGTGGACTCTGAAGGCGGCCCGCCCGACCAGGAGGAGGATGGCCACCAAAAGCAGCGCGGGCACTGGTGCGGCATACTGGCCCAACGACAGAAGCCTCACTACGAACGGGAGGCTCCACAGCACAAGCAGCAGCGCGATGACGCCCAGAAATGTGTCGCCCATCAGCACCGGCAGTTGCTGCCGCCGTCCGATCCGCAGCCCGCCCCTGTGCCTGACAAGATACCTGGACACGCCTTCGGCCAGGGTACGTACCTCTCGCCAGACGACGACCGCCGAAGGGACACAGAAGCCCAGAGCGGTGCGGCCTATCAGAAGCCCCAGCAGGCTTTCGCTGAGCGGGAGAACCTCGTCAGCGGGCTGATGTATCCCAGCGTCACCGTCGCCGCGGCCACGATGGCCATGACGATGCCCAGGTTCAGCATGGTCATCCGCGCCGAGCGCTGTATGGCCCGTGCTGCCTCGCTCCTGGCGCCAAGGGTGCCGCGCAGGGTGGCCATCCACACCGCCAGGCTGGAAAGGTACTGTTTCACCGCGCCCGGCATCATCCTATCGAGGGCCGACGCGATGGCATCCGCGGAACGAAAGAGGAAGGCCCCCGCAGCGGCCAACACGCCGAGTTGCTCCGCCACCAGGGCCAGCCCGAAGCAGAGGGTCAGGCCGGTCACCAGCAGCGCCTCCTGGGACCGCGACCGGGCCACGAAACCGACGAGCCTCGGCGCCAGCAGCTCCCCCGAAGAGCAGGGCCGACAGTGCAAAGAGGCCCACCTTACCCGCCAGCCCCCCAAATTGGCCCAAGCCCACAGACCCAGACACCGGGTACCCCGAAAGAAGCGTCAGGAGCACGAGGGCGGCGAAATCCTCCACCACCAGGATGCCCATGATGAGCCTGCCCTCAGTCGTCTGGAGCTTGCCGGAGTCCTGCAGCACTTTGGCTAGCACGGCCGAGCTGCTGATGGAGATGGGGCGGCCCCCAAAAACACCGCCTCGCGCTCGCTCCAGCCAAGAGACTTGCCTACCTGGTATCCGACCGCCATCATGAACGCGACCTCGGCGATGCCTATGAGGAGCACCTGAAGACCCACGCGGCGAATCCGCTGCCAGCCGAACTCCAGCCCGATGCCGAAGGGCAGGAGCGCTCCTCCCACCACCGCCATGATGATGGCGAAGTCCCTCACCAGCCCCAGGCCGTCTTCCACACCACTACCCTATCATATCTGGAGGACCCAAGGAAGCGACCGCCCGCAAGGGTTGACGCAGGCGCCTCCTGGCGGTATAATGCGAGTGAACGCTCACTTGCACATACGGGAAGAACAAGTGCTCAGGGTCAACTTCGATTCGATGAGTGTCATCCGCGAGAGGTTGAAGAAGGAGGGCGCAGCCCCCGGCCAGGGGCTGCGCGTCGTGGAGAAGAACGGCGGGCTGGCCCTGGTGGTGGACAACCCCAGGGATGGCGACCAGGTGGTCCGCTACTTCGGTTCGGTCCTCGTCATGGCCGATCCTTCTGTGAATGGCGGACTTGGCGACGTGGTCGTGGAGTCATCCGGGGGACCGGACGGGTCGGACCTCTCTGTTCGGCGGGCACTCTCACAATAGGAGGCTACCATGCGTCGGACGGCTGCTGCAGAGCCAGCGCTCCAGGCCCGGGCATCCATTCAGAGGGCCAGCCACGAGGTGCGGCAACATCAGCTTGCCGAGGCCGCCCGCAAGATAATCACTCGCCAGGGTATGGAGCACCTCACCATCAACACCCTGGCCGACGAGATGGGGGTCTCAGAGGGCGCCATCTACCGCTACGTCCGCAGCAAGCAGCAGATCTTGCTTCTCGTCCTGGATGACGTCGAGCGGACCTGGCTGGACGCCGTCTCCCGTGCCGAAGAGGAGCCGGCCCGTCCGTTGGAAAAGTTGGAGAGTCTCTTCAAGGGGCACCTGTCGCGCACCGAGCGGCGCCGCGGCGTCTCCTTCCTGG
>JAUYDU010000253.1 GCA_030691665.1 Chloroflexota bacterium | reverse complement strand
GAGAACTTGTAGCCCGCCTGGCTCAGCAGGGGGATGAGCTGCTTCAGCGCCTCGGCGGTGTGGGCCCCGTGCAGATGCATGACGATCACCGCCCCCGGCTTCACCTCCCGCATGACCGTCTCCACGATGACGTTGGCGGCGGCTCCCGTCCAGTCCCGCGAATCCACATTCCAGAGGTAGATCTGGTAGCCCAGCTCGCCAGCAATACGGTCCACCGTGCCGTTGCCCTCCCGATAGGGAGGCCGGAAGAGGAAGCCGCCGGCGCCGTTCTCGATCTCCCAGCGGATCTCCTCGTCCGTCAGGCCCGTCAGATGGGCGTGGCTGTAGGTGTGATTGCCGATGAGATGGCCCTCCGCCTTCATCCTTTCGATGAGGTCCGGGTTCAGCTTCGCCCACTTGCCCACCGGGAAGAAGACAGCCCCTACGTGGTTCTCGGCCAGGATGTCTAGGATCGCCTCTACCTGGGCCTTGCTACCCTGGTCGTCGAAAGTGAGGACAACGCTCCCATCCTCGCTGGCGGTGATCGGCGGCCGGGGTGGGTCCTGGGTGCTAAACTGCCAGGAGAACTCTCCAGCCAGGGGATCGCCCTCCTGAGAGCGACCGCCAACGCTAATCCGATACGTTGTGCTGTAGAACAGCACCAGAGGCTTCCAGACCAGCATCCTATCGTCGGGCCACTGGAAGCTGCCGGACGCCGCCGGCTCGACCCTGAACGACTGCTCCACCGACGCTCGGTCCATGGGCTGGTCGAAGCCCACCTTGACCTCGGCGAACACGAACTGGAGGCGGTCGTCTCCCGGCTGGGCACTGACGACTGCGGGCGCCGCGACGGTGGTGAACGTGAAGGAGAAGGTTTCCTGACTGAGATGCCCGGCCCAGTCGCGAATGCCCGGCCACAGGATCACCTTGTACGTCTCGTCGTTCCATAGCCGCTGGTGCTCCACGACCAGCTTTCGCCCCTCCCAGCGAGGAGTGAAGGGCGCCGCCGGTTCGAGGGTCACCAGATGGCGAGGGTTCTCGGCCAGCGGCTGGTCGAACTCGATCTCGATTGGCACCGTCGTCTTCACCCTGCCCTGGCCAGGGGAAGGAGAAAAGCGGACTGCCTCAGGAACAGCGATCGTCTGGAACTGGAAGCGCTTGCCCAGAACCGACACGGTGTACTCGGTCTCCGGCTGGAAGATGGCGAGCCTGTCCGGATTGAAGGTGATGGTGGTCTGGGCCCAGGGCGCCCAGCCGTCCCACGGGGTGAGCCCATCCCTGACCACGCTCAGGCAGTGGGAACAATTGGCTGGGCTGGGCTGGATGCTGAAGGTTGCCGCCACCTCCTTGAGAGAGAGGGGCTTGTCAGCCACCACCCGCACCGAGGAGTCGAGCCAGACGCGCCCCTCCGCACCATCCAGGTCGAGGTAGGGCCCGCCCAAGTCGGCCGCGCTGGTGCCGTAGCTGTCCAAGACGAGCAGCAGCCCGACCATCACTGCCAGCAGGTACGCACCGAGCCGCAACGACTTGCGCTGCAAGACTACATGGTCCTCGGCTCCGCAACTGACCCGGGTGGCGACCGCATTCATCAGTAGTGTGTTCCCACTGAGCGACTGGCCGGAAAGGCTCGGCGTGAAGTCGAAGAGCAGGGATGGGCCTATTCTAAACAGAAAGGCCCGAAGACTCAACTTCAGGCCTTGGGAAAGATACCTTGGCGAATGCTACTGGGTGGCCAGCGCCGCCTTGGCCGTCTCCACCAATCGGGCGAAGGTGTTGCCGTCCCGGACTGCCAGATCAGCCAGCACCTTGCGGTCGATGTCCACTCCACCCTTATGCAGGCCATCGATGAAGCGATTGTAAGAGAAGCCGTGCAGGCGGACGGCGGCGTTGATCCGGGCTATCCACAGGCGGCGAAACTGCCCCTTGCGGTCTCGGCGATGCTCGTATGAGTAGTGGAGACCATGAATGAGCGACTCGCGGGCCCGCTTGAACAGGCGGTGGCGGACACCCCGATGCCCCCGCGTTTGGGCGATGACCACCTTGTGCCTTCGACTCCTCGTGACGCCTCTCTTAATCTTGCTCAACCTTTGTCTCCCTCTGCCAAGTCTAGAAGGCTAGACGCCCCCGTAGGGGAGAAGACGACGCAGCCGTTGTCTGAAGCTGCGGTGCACTGGCTGCGTGGCGTCGAACTGCCCCTTCACCGCCTGGCGCTTCTTGCGGCGGGCGTTGTTGACATGAGACTTGCGCCGCAATATTTTACCACGTCCGCTGACGCTGAAGCGACGTTTGGCGCCGGAGTGAGTTTTCAGCTTAAGTTTGGGCAATCGATTCCTCTCCAGCCTCTTGAGCGACCTTCACCGGCTTCTTGTTGGTGGGCGACAGGATCGTGCTCAGGAATCGCCCCTGCATGTTGGCCGGCGCGTCGATGACCGCCGTTTCCTTCAGCAGGCTGCACACGCGCCCCAGAAGAGCCCTTCCCGTCTCCGGATGCGCCATCTCCCGACCGCGGAACATCACCGTAACCTTCACCTTGTCGCCTCCGCCAAGCAACCTCTCGGCCAGGCGCACCTTCCGCTCCATGTCGTGGTCGCTGATGTGGGGCCGCATCCGCACCTCGTGAATCACCAGCCCCTTTTGGTGCTTGCGAGCGTCTCGATCCTTCTTGGCCTGCTCGAACTTCCACTTACCGTAGTCGAGGATACGACAGACGGGTGGGCTACCATGGGGATCAACTTCCACCAGGTCGAGGTCGCGTTCCCTCGCGGCGGCCAGGGCTTGAGGAAACGGCAGAACCCCCAGGTTCTCGCCTGAGTCCCCTATTACTCGAACCTCTCTTGCCCTGATCCGTTCGTTGACGCGAAATTCGCGGTATATGCGCCTGCCCTCGCGGAAAGATCACTCTATCCGTTGGCGGTGGTTTCAACTATACCATGTTTGTCAACGCCTAGCAATCCTAAACGAGAAGAAGGAGGGCGCTCCCCTGCTCCACCCGCTGCCCCCGAGACACGTACACCTCCTGCACCCGACCCGACCGCTGCGCCCTCAACTCGTTGTGCATCTTCATGGCCTCGATGACGATCAGGACGTCGCCGGCCTCCGCCGTGTCGCCCGGCGCGACGTAGATCTCCTGCACCACGCCGGTCATCGGTGAGAGCACCATCCAGCCGCCCGCCTCCGCCGCCTTCTCAGCCAGGGTCTGAGGGGGAGGAGGCGCCCGCCTCCCCTCAACCTCCCGCAGCACCGAATAGCGCTGGGAGCCGATGACGATGTCGAAGCCGCCGCTGCGCTCCTCAGCGAAGAACTCGTGCGGGTGATCGTCTATGATCAGGGAGAAGAGAGCGGAGCGGCCGATCTGCTCCAGGCTAATCGTGTGCCACTGGTCGTTGATGCGGACGCGGACGCCCTTGGGCCCCTCCTCGATCTCCACCTCTTTCAGGGCGTCGCCCAGGCGCATCAACAACTTCTGCGCCATGCCTACCTTTGCCAGCCCCAGCCGCGCCTACGGAGGGCGTTGCGCCTCCCCTGAGCCCGCCAGGCGCTGATGGGGCCCCCGTTCGGGACCGGCATCGCCGAGGAGTTGCCGGTCGGCCTTCGCCTACCCCGGCTCAGGAGAGCCGCCGCCACCAGGGCGATCTCTTCGTTCGCCAGTTCATCCTGCTGGTCGAAGCGGAAATGCTTCTCCAGGAAGGCGGTGTCCAGCGTGCCGGCGATGAAGTAGACGTTGTCCATCACCTGGAGGTGGAAGGGTATGTTGGTGGCGATCCCCACGATCTTGAACTCCCGCAGAGCCCGCCGCATCCGCTGGATCGCCTCCTGGCGGTTGCGCCCCCAGGTGCACAGCTTGGCGATAAGGGGGTCGTAGTACCAGGTTATCTCCCGGCCGTCGTAGATGGCCGTATCCACCCGCACGCCGGGGCCGCCCGGCTCGCTGAGAAAGCTTATCTTACCCACCGAGGGCAGGAACTCGTTGAAGGGGTCCTCGGCGGCAATCCGGCACTCGATGGCCCACCCCCGCAGCTTGATGTCCTTCTGTCGATAAGGTAGGGGTTCGTCGCCCGCCACCAGGATCTGGTCGGCCACCAGGTCCACCCCGGTCACCAGCTCCGTCACCGGATGCTCCACCTGGAGGCGGGTGTTCATCTCCAGGAAGCTGGCGTTGCCCTCTCGGTCAAGCAGGAACTCCACCGTGCCCACGTTGGTGTAGTCGGCGGCCTTGACGGCTGTCATCGCCATCTCGTACAGGCGCCGGCGCAGGGCGGCATCGACGGCGGTAGAGGGCGCCTCCTCGATCATCTTCTGGTGGCGGCGCTGGATGGAGCACTCCCTCTCGCCCAGGGCGACCACGTTGCCGTGGTGATCGGCGATGATCTGCACCTCGACGTGGCGCACCGGCTCCAGGAACTTCTCCAGGTAGAGGGCGTTCTGGCCGAAGGCCGAGCCCGCCTCGCGGCTGGCCGCCTCCATGGCCGTGGGCAGCTCCTCGGCCCGATAGACGGCGCGGATGCCCTTGCCGCCGCCGCCAGCCGCCGCCTTGACCAGGATGGGGTAGCCGATGCGGGTGGCGGCCTCGGCGGCCGTGTCGGCTGTCGCCGCCTCGTCGGTGCCGGGCACCACCGGTACGCCTGCCTGGCTCATCAGCCGCCGCGCCTGGATCTTGTCCCCCAGGAGGCGGATGGACTCCGGCGTAGGCCCCACGAAGGTGATGCCGGCCTCGCGGCAGGCCTGAGCGAAGTCGGCGTTCTCGGCCAGGAAGCCGTAGCC
>JAUYDU010000210.1 GCA_030691665.1 Chloroflexota bacterium | reverse complement strand
TGCTTCATCGTAACCTCCTGGGTGATAGCTTACCAGATACGAATCATATCTGCATCTCCTGGGAATCCACGGATCAAGGGCACCTCCGGGCACTTGACAACGGGGTGCGGTAGTACCACAATGGCGCTGGCCGATACCGGTGAGTGAGCCCTATGCGGCGACATGTGGGCTCTTGACTTGGTAGGCGGCCTGCACGCCTCGATCTGGATCCTGCTCCTCAGGGGGTATGCTATGAGACGGCTGACGAGTGTCTTCACGAGCGCCTTCTCCGTTGTGCTAGCTTTCGCGCTGGTCTTGGTTATCGCCTGTGGGCCAGCCGCCACCCCAACGCCCACCCAGGCACCAACGGCGACGCCTATCCCAACAGCCAGGCCCACGCCAACGCCGGTGCCTACGGCCACCCCCACTGCCAGGCCAGGCGTGACGCCTGCCGCAACGCCTACGCCAACGCCGGCACCGACCCCTACGGCGACCCCTACGCCCAGGCCCGGCGTGACTCCCGTGGCAACACCTACGCCCACACCCACTCCGACCAGTGCGCCGACGCCGACTCCTACCCCCACCACCAAGCCCATCGTGATCCCCACGCCTACTCCCACGGTCCTGCCCGGGAAACGCGGCGGCACCTTCAAGATCGTACCCCAGGGCAGTATCTCAATCCTCGATCCCATGAAGGGGCCGGTCATCACTGGCCAGATAAGCCTCGCCACCTGGGACCGGCTCCTTGGCCTCGACAAGAGCTTCATGCCGCAGCCCCAGCTGGTGGATACCTGGTCGGTCAGCACCGACAACCTGAAGTGGACCTTCAAGCTGCGCGATGGCCTCACCTTCCACGACGGCACCCCCCTCACTAGCAAGGAGGCCATCGGCTCATGGAAGCGCTTCGCTGACTTCAACCCCCTGGCGAAGCTCACTCAGACCTTCGTGGCTGACATCACGGCCGATGATAAGCTCACCTTCACCTTCACCCTCAAGGAGCGCACGGGGCTCCTGATAGACGCCCTGGCCACCATGCCTGCGGTGATGATCGAGAAGCACTACGTCGTCCCTGTGGCCGAAGGGGTGAAGGAGGTGGTGGGCACAGGCCCCTATAAGTTCAAGTCTTGGACGCCTGGCGATAAGTACGTGGTGGAGCGCTGGGACGCCTACAAGCAGAACCCCAAGCCCACCTCCTACATGGTCGGCTACAAGCCCTCGTACGTCGACCAGATAATGTGGGTCGAGATCCCAGACCAGGCCACCCGCGTTGCGGCCTTAGAGACGGGCGAGGTGCACTTCCTGGACGAGTTCAAGGCCGACTTCGCCAAACGCGTGAAGAACAACCCGAACTTGCGCCTCTACCCTGTCCCACCCGGCAACAACTTGATCCTCGTCTTAAACCACACGCGCCCACCCTTCAACGACGTGCGCGTCCGCCGTGCCATCCGCATGGCCTACCCCAACGAGGACGCGCTGCGCGTGGCGGTGGGCGATCCCAGCCTCTGGCAGCTCTGCCCCTCCATGATGATGTGCGGCTCAAGCTGGGAGTCAAGGGTGGCCGAGAGCCTGTACAACAAGGGCGACATCAAGGCCGCCATCCAGCTCATCAAGGAGGCGGGTGCCGAGGGAGCCGTCGTTCGGCACATGAGCCCCGAGGACATGCCTGTCCTGCCGGACGCGTCCCTGGTCACCCGCGCCGTGTTGGAAGCACTGGGCTTCAAGGTGGAGTACCAGAGCATGGACTGGGCCACACTGGCCCAACGGCGCACGAAGCCCGATCAGTGGGAGACTTTTCATACTTGGGGCTCCCGCGATTGGAGCCTCCTAAACCCCATGTCCAACGTCGCGATCTCCCCCAAGGGTTGGTGGAACCAGTACCAGGATACAACAGGGAAGATGACCGATCTGCGGAACCAGTTCGCCCGCGCCGCTACCTTCGAGGAGCAGAAGAAGATCATCGACCAAATGACGCAGCACTTCTGGGAGGACCTGCCTGTGGTGATCATGGGCCAGTTTTTCCCGGTCATGGCCAGCCGCAAAGAGGTTCAGGGGTACGAGGTCTTCCCGGACCCCGTCTTCTACACGGTCTGGCTCGAGAAGTAGGCTAGGGTGAGCCTGGCCCGGGGTGGGGCAGGTTGACTGGCTACATAGCGAGACGCCTGCTGGCGCTGGTGCCCGTGCTGGCGTTGGTAGGCGTCCTCGCTTTCCTCCTTCTTCACGCCACGCCCAGTGACCCGGCCGCCATCATGGCAGGCGACCTGGCCTCCCGCGAGCAGTACGAGCAAATCCGCTCCGCTATGGGGCTGGACAGGCCCTTCTTCGTCCAGATGGGTCTCTGGTTCAAGCAGGTCCTTCAGGGTGATCTAGGCACCTCCATCTTCTCTGGCAAATCGGTGGTGACTTTGATGGCACCGCGCCTTCAGGCCACCGTATCGCTGACCATCTACGGTGAGTTCCTGGCTATCCTCATGGGTCTGTCGTTGGGCATCCTGGCGGCCTGGAAGGCGCGCACCTGGGTAGACCGCGCGGCCATGGCCTTCTCCATCGTGGGCTACTCCATGCCCATCTTCTGGCTGGGCTTCAACCTCATCTGGCTCTTCGCCCTGAAGCTGCCACTCTTTCCAGTAATAGGCTACGTGCCTTTCTCCGAGGGGTTCCTCCCGTTCGTGCGAGCACTCACTCTGCCCGCCCTCACCTGCGCACTGGTCCTCAGCGCCCTCATCGTGCGCATGACGCGCTCCAGCATGCTCGAAGTGCTGAGCGAGGACTACATACGTACGGCGCGGGCCAAGGGGCTGCGGGAGCGGACTGTGATAGTAACCCACGCGCTCAAGGCCGCGGCCAACCCCATCCTCACTATAGTCGGCCTCCAACTGGCGACCATGGTGACGGGCGTCATCGTGGTGGAGACGGTGTTCGCCATCCCCGGCCTGGGCAGGCTGGTGGTGGACGCCATCACCCGACGCGACTTCCCGGTCATCCAGGGGATGCTGATCGCGGTGGCGGTGGTGTACGTGCTCGTCAACCTGATCATCGACCTGGCGTACAGCGTGGCCGACCCACGGATAAGGTACTGAGGTGGTTGCAGGAGCCGCGACAGTCGGAGCCCTGAGGTGGAGGAGCCGTGCTGGCACCTTCGCCCAGTTCGTGTTGCGTGAGGCGCGCCGCAACCCCAATATGGCGGCTGGCGTAGCCATCCTCCTGTTGGTAGTGACCATGGCCGTCTTTGCCCCCCTCATCTCTCGCTACGACCCGGTGGCGCTGAAGGCCATCGATCGGCTGAAGCCGCCCTCGGCAGCCCACTGGTTCGGCACCGACCACGTGGGCCGCGACGTGTACGCGCGCACCGTGTACGGCGGCCGCATCTCGTTGGCGGTGGGATCTGCGGTTGCGATCATCACGGCGTTGGCGGGCGTCGCTATAGGCATCTTCGCTGGCTACTACCGACGGGTGGACAACATCGTGATGCGGGTGATGGACGCCTTCATGGCCTTCCCCGCGCTGATCCTCGCTATGGCGCTCATAGCGCTGCTGGGGTCGACCGTCCAGAACGTGATAATCGCCGTGAGCGTGGTGGAGACGCCGCGCATGGTGCGAGTGGTGAGGGGGGTGGTGCTGAGCCTGCGGGAGAGGGAGTTCGTGGGCGCGGCGCGGGCCATCGGCGCGGGGCCGCTGCGCATCATGCGCGTGCACATCCTCCCCAACACCATGGCCCCCGTCATAATCCAGGCCACCTTCGTGTTCGCCGGTGCCATCCTCACCGAGGCATCCCTCAGTTTCCTGGGCGCTGGTTCGCCCCCGTACATCCCGAGTTGGGGGAACATCATGGGTCAGGGCCGGACATACCTCCAGATGGCCGTGTGGGTGACCTTCTTCCCAGGCCTGGTGCTCATGCTCACGGTCCTCGCCATCAACTTCGTGGGTGACGGGCTGCGCGATCGTCTTGACCCGCGCCTCCGCAGCGTCATGTAAGCCACCCAAAGGAGAAGCGTCCCGATGCCAGAGCAGCGTGAGGTACGCCTGGAGCACATGACCCGCGGCGAGTTCCGTAGGTCGCTGGAGGCGGGCCAGCTAAGGCTGGCCATCATCGCCACGGGCAGCATCGAGCAGCACCTGGAGCATCTGACCTTTGGCCATGACATCGCCGCGAGCGTGTACGTGGCGGAGCGCGTGGCGGAGAGGCTCTACCCGAACGTGGTAGTGTGTGCGCCCGTCGCCATCGGCATATCGGAGCACCACATGTTCGCCCCAGGCTCGCTGACCGTCTGGCCCGGCACGTGGCTCTCGGTGGTGTTCGACGCCGTGGAGAGCTTCGCAAGGCACGGCGTGAAGAGAGTGCTGGTTCTGAACGGCCATGGAGGCAACCAGGCACCGGCCCAGGCCGCTTTGCCCCAGTCGAAGATGCGCTTTGAGCGAGAATACCCCGGCTTCGAGGTGCGCGTCCATAGCTACTGGGACCTGGTGCCAAAGGACTTCTGGGACAGGGTCCTGGACACGAAGCACGTGCCAGGGCACGCCCAGGAGATGGAGACGGCCTTCGCCCTCTACGCCTTCCCCGATAGCGTCCGCCGCGACGCCTTGGTGTCCCAGGAGGACAAAGAACCCTCCTACGCGACCCGAGAGAAGGGCCGGCTGATAGTGGAAGCCCTCGTGGACGCGGTCTCCAAGACTGCCCAGGAGATGCTGGCATATTGATGAGGATGGCGGTGGCCCTCGCGGCGGTTCTGCGCGCTGTTGCCGGAATTGCTGGCACATCGAGGCTTGAGACACGCGTTTGCCCGGTCTTTCAGCCACGAGCGCCTTGCTACACAACCTTCTATAATGTGTGGCTGGAGAAATAGCGGGAGCCAATGGCACAAGTCCCCAAAGGGCGCCTGCTACGTTCCTGTGGTAGTAGGCGCCCTTTTGACGGGACAATCGGGAAAGGGGGATACAGTGGTGAACCGTATCCACAACCGCCTCTCGGATCTGCTGGCCAGCAAGAGGCCTCCACCCTGGTCGGAGCGTCTCGTTCTCACTGACGAGGTGCAGGCCGTCCTCATCTGTCAGGGATCGGGCGAGACCAGCCGCCGGGGCTACAGCCCCAACTTCGACGAGTTCTGGGTGGTGCTGGGAGGTGAGATGGTGTTCGAGATAGAGGGCCAGGAGCCCTTTCACGCCACGACGGGCGACGTCGTCTTTGGCCCCAAGGGGAAGACCAACTTCATCCGGATAGTGGGTGACGGGCCAGCCCTCCGGCTGGGTATCATCTCCCCCAGGGTAGTGTTCTTCGACCCCGAGACCCGTCGGCCGTTCGGTTAAGCTCTGGGGCTAACATCGGCGGGATGCGGAGATAGCGCACCGGTGGCGGGTGGCTTGACCCTGGGAAGCGGGAACGCGCTCTGTAGCACGATGGAGATACGGGCTGGCTTCGGTGGTGTGGCTTTTGAGCTCGAGACGTTGCGGCAGTAGGACGTCAGATGCCACAAGAACCCAACAACCAAGACAACGTCCTGCTCGAGGTGGAACACCTCAGTGGCAGAACGGCTGAGGGACGCTCTGGCCCGTAAGAGTAGCGCGCCCTCAAAGAAAGGAAGATGACTGTGGGGAAGATTGAGGAGAAACTGGCCAAGATGGGGTACGTGCTGCCCCCTGCGTGGCCGCCCGGCAAGCTGGAGTTGGGTGTGAAGGTGGGCAACCTGGTGTTCATGTCCGGCGCTGGCTCTGAGATACGCGGTAAGCTGGGGCGGGACCTGACGGTGGAGGAGGGGTACAA
>JAUYDU010000193.1 GCA_030691665.1 Chloroflexota bacterium | reverse complement strand
CCCTCTCATGTTGAGTTGGTCCGGGTTGACGGGTGACGGGAAAGGATGCCAGGCTGCTGAGAGCAGGCGAAGCAGACGTGCCTTGAACTGAGGAAGGTAACCAATCTGGGGACTGCCTTGGGTTGGGAAGCTCCACAACTGCTCATTCCCAAAACGGCAGACTCGTCCTATTAGGTCCAACGACGTCCACTGCACGAAATGACACTCTGTTCCACTATCACGCGGACACAGGAGGAGTATCAGAGCTAGTAGGCGTGGTTAGATATGGTTAGATAAGGTCCACAGGCGGCTGGCTGGCGATTAATCCTCTTTGAAAGGCCATCTCGTACAGGGTTTTGAGGGCTTGCTGTCCTTCCTCGCCCATCTGCATAGTGTATTCGTTGACATACATGCGGACGAACCTGCGGCAGGTCTCCAGGGTGATGCCCCTGCTGTAGCCCATGGCGTAAGCCAGGGCCTCCCCTTCGTGGGCGAAGGCGTACTCGATGCTCTCCCGAAGCGCCACCGAGATCCTCTGTCCAAGAGCCTCTCCCAAGTCCCGGCGCACCACATCGAGACCCAGTGGCAATGGCAGCCGTGTTTCCTGGCGCCACCACTCTCCGAGGTCCAGCACGTTTCTCAGGCCTAAGGCCTGGTACGTGATCTGCCCCTCGTGGATCAGGAGTCCGGCATCCACCTCACCCGCCAACACTGCCCGTGGGATGCGGTCGAACGGGACTTCCACAGGCTGGAAGTCGGCAAGGCGGAGGCGCAAGAGAAGAAAGGCTGTCGTATGTCTGCCGGGGATGGCGATGCGCCTTCCGCTGAGGTCTTGAGGCGCCGCCGGGGCTTTACTCACAACGATGGGGCCATATCCCCGTCCCATGGACGCGCCTGAGGCCATGACGCGATAGCGCTCAGCCACGCCGGGGTAGGCGGCCGCGGAGATGGCCGTCACCTCCAGCTCTCCACAGAGGGCCCGGCGGTTCAGGGACTCGATGTCCTCCATCACGTGAACGATATCGTAGCCGTCCACTCGGACGCGGCCCTCAGTCAGTGCGTAAAACATGAAGGCGTCATCAGCGTCGGGGCTGTGGCCTATTCGCAACGTTTTCCTCATCACCTTCGTCGCCTCGTGGGCCTGAATTCGCTAGAAATACCGGAGCATCTCGTAAAGGGTTGTACGCTGGGCGGGCCTGAAGCCGGCCTCCCTGATCAGGAGCAGCACCTCGTCCAGAGTTGTGGTGTTGACGTAGCCGGCTGCCTTGTGCACGTTCTCCTCGATGAGGGTGCCGCCCAGGTCATCGGCCCCAAAATGCAGGGCCACCTGGCCCGTCTTCTTCCCCTCCGAAAACCAGGAGGCCTGGATGTGGGGGAAATTGTCCAAGTAGACCCTGGCCAGGGCGATAATACGCAGATACTGGTTGGGCCCAGCGGGCTCCTGCACCCATTTCCACAGACGGGTGTTGGCTGGCTTGAAGCTCCAAGGGATAAAAGCCGTGAACCCATCGGTCTCGTCCTGAAGGCGGCGGATGACCTCCAGGTGCTGGACGATGTCCTCCGGCGTCTCCAGGTGGCCGTACATCATGGTGGCCGTGGTCTTGTACCCCAACTGGTGGGCCACTCTATGGACCTCCACCCACTCATCTACCGAGCCCTTCTTGGGGCTTATGCGCCGCCGGACCCGGTCGGTCAGGATCTCGGCCCCTCCTCCGGGGAGAGTGTGTTGGCCCGCCTCCTTCAGCTTTTCCAGCACCTCCCGCACCGAGAGCCCCGACACCCGGGCCATTTCCCGGACCTCTGTGGCTGAGAAGAAGTGAGGAGCCACCCCAGGGAACCTGCGGCGGGTCGTCCGGACCAGGTCGAGGTAATAGTCCAGAGGAAGGTCCGAATTGTGGCCACCTTGAAGGAGCACAGTGGTGGCTCCCTGTCTTGCTGCCCACTCGATCTTTGCCATGACCTCCTCCACAGAGCGGGTATAGGCGTCGGGGTCTGTGGGTTTTCGGTGGAAGGCGCAGAAAAGGCAGCCGGTCTCGCACACGTTGGTGTAATTGGGATTGGTGTCAACGACGAAGGTGACCACCTTCTCCGGGTGTAGCCTGAACCGGACGGCGTTTGCCAGGGACGCCAGGTCCAGCAGGTCCGTCCGCTGTAACAGGTAGAGCCCCTCGTCAGGCCCAATCCTCTGGCCCGCCATGACCTTTTCCTGAACGCCCTTCAGCACCTTCGCCCTCTCGCTCACAAGGTCGCCATGAGTGCTCGGAATTCCTCTATAGCCCGCCTCTCCTCGGCGTCCAGAACGTACCGATACCCCTGAAGGTACGCGATCACCTCCTGCGGGCTCAGGCCAGTGTCTACCCGCATCAGGGCGATGCAGTCCAACGCCTGGAGGCCGCGGGCGAGGCCCTGGGCCACAACAGACTGGAGGGCCTCCTTGCCCGGACTCGGAAGATCCCGTCTCACCACCCACAGGGCGAAGACGAAGGGGAGACCCATCCACTTGTGCCACTCTACGCCAAGGTCGAATAGATAAGGGAACTCCGGATTGCCCCGCCTGTGCCGCAACGCTTCGTCGCCAATGAGGAGGAAGGCGTCACACTCTCCCCCAGGGAGACGAACGCCCTGGGGGATACCCGATACTTGTGCTTCAGCAGCGCCTTGAGGAGATGGACGGAGGTAGAGGTCTCGCCGGTGATGGCGACGGTGGCCTCACCCAGGGCCTCCAGGGGCCTCTTGGAGAACAAGAGAACGCTCCCTGTCTCGCACCTGGTCGCTATGCAGAAATCCCCCAAGGGCTCGAACCTCTCGGCCAGTCGAAAGCAGTCCACCAGCGACAAGGGTGCAGCATCTACCTCGCCGCGCTCGGCCATACGCCCCAGAGCCCGGGGTACCTGGCTGCACAAAACGATGCCTGCCTCGTTCATGCCATGGTAGAAAGGCTCCGAGTTGAGATAAGGGATCCTGCCCACTCTGAGCCCTGCCCCAGGAGCTTCAGCAGGCCTATGAGTAGGTACGGATGACATGATACAGCGCATCCCTTTCCACCGGGACCTTCCCGGCGTCTTTGATCAGGCGGATGATCCGCTCCCTCGCCAGCCCTGCCGGGCTTTCTGCCCCAGCCGCATGGGCGATCCGCTCCTGGCCGATGGTGCCGTCCATGTCGTCGGCGCCGAAGTTCAGGGCAATAGAGGCCGTGGCCTCCCCGACCATCACCCAGTAGGCCTTGATGTGGGGGAAGTTATCCAGAAGGAGCCGGGAGGCGGCGACCGTCTTGAGGTCCTCCAGGGCTGAGGCCTGGCGCTGAACCAGCTTCGTCTCCCCCACCTGGTAAGCCAGTGGGATGAAGGCCAGGAACCCGCTCGTCTCATCCTGTAGCTCACGCAGCATCAGGAGGTGCTGGACTCGCTCCCTGTAGGTCTCGATGTGCCCGTACAGGAGGGTCGCGTTAGAAGGAATGCCTAGAGAGTGGGCCAGGCGGTGAATGTGGAGCCAGCGCTCGGCCGGGGCCTTGCCAGGGAAGAGGAGTCGCCGCACCCGGTCGGAAAAGACCTCTGCTCCACCGCCCGGCATAGAACTCAACCCCGCCTCCTTGAGCCTCGTCAGGATTTCCTCCACGGGAAGCTTCCAGCGTCGGGAAATGTGGTCGATCTCGGCAGCGGTGAAGGCTTTGATCTGGACGTGAGGGAAGCGCTGGTGGACGGCCTTCACCATCTCTACGTACCGTTCAAAAGGCCAGTCCGGGTGATGGCCTCCCACGATGTGGACTTCCCGGATCCCCGGCTCAACGAGACCCAGCACCTCCTCCGTGGACAGCTCGTAGGCTCCTGGCAGGCCCTTCTTTCTGGCAAAATCGCAAAAGCCGCAAGACAGCACGCAGAGGTTGGTGTAATTGATGTGGCGGTTGACGACGAAGTACACTCGCTCTCCTGACCGTGTCCTCTTTACGTAGTTGGCCATCTTTCCCAGGCCGATGAGGTCCTCGGTCTCGAAGAGGAGCAGCCCTTCCTCGAAGGTGAGTCGAACGCCGCTCCTCACCTTCTCCCAGAGGGGAAGAAGCCCTCCGTCTCTGAAGTCCAGTTCCTTCACGTCTGTGCCAACTTCACATGGCCGCGGCTGAGCGCCAGACTAGGGCCAGTGATGACGTGGATATCCAATTTTGAGACTTGCTGGGCTAGCACTTGGCCCTGGTGGAGGCGCCCAACGCCTCGCTGACCAGCTTCATAGCGCAGTAGGCACCGCACATGCTACATCCTTCAACGGTCGCTGCCTTGCGGTCCCGGTAGTAGCGCTCCGCCTTCACCGGGTCCAGGGCCAGGCGGACCTCTTCCTCCCAGTTCAGGGCTTTGCGGGCCCTGGACATGGCCAGGTCCCACTCCCAGGCCCCTTTGACGCCTTTCACCAGGTCGGCGGCGTGGCCGGCCAAGCGGGTGGCGATGACTCCCTCCCGAACGTCCTCGGATGTGGGAAGGCCCAGGTGCTCGGCTGGCGTAACAGAGCACAGGTAGTCGGCTCCGCTCATGGCGGCAATGGCTCCCCCGATGGCCGCCGTGATGTGGTCGTAGCCGGCCCCCACATCGGTCACCAGGGGGCCCAGCACATAGAAGGGGGCGCCCCTGCACACCCGCTTCTGGAGTTGCACGTTAGTCGCTATCTGATCCAGGGGTACGTGGCCCGGGCCCTCAACCATCACCTGCACTCCTCTGGCCCAGGCCCGCTCCACCAGCTCGCCCAGGATGAGCAGCTCCTCGATCTGGGCCCGGTCTGTAGCGTCCGCTATGGCTCCCGGGCGTAAGCCGTCGCCCAGGCTGAGGGTGACGTCATAGCGGTGGGCTATCTCTAGCAGGCGGTCATACTGCTCGTAGAGAGGATTCTCCCGCCCGTTGTGCAGGATCCAGCCGCAGAGGAAGGCGCCGCCTCGGGAAACTATGTCTACCACCCGGCTCTCTCGGCGCAGCCGCTCGATGGACTGGCGGGTCACGCCGCAGTGGACAGTCATGAAGTCCACCCCATCCCTGGCGTGGCGCTCTATGACCTCAAACAGGTCGTCGGCAGCCGTGTCCACGATAGTCCCACGCCGGTCGATAGCCTCGATAGCCGCCTGGTAGATGGGTACGGTGCCCACGGCCACCGGCGAACGGGCGATGATAGCCCGGCGGGTGCCATCTATATCGCCCCCGGTGCTAAGATCCATGACGGTGTCCGCTTTAGCCTCCAGGGCTACTCGCAGCTTCTCCAACTCCGGCGCTGTCTCCGGAAAGTCGGATGAGGTGCCCAGGTTAGCGTTGACCTTGGTGCGCAGCCCCTGCCCGACGCCACAGGGGACCAGATTGGCGTGGTTGATGTTGGCGGGGATAACGATAGCCCCCTCAGCCACGCCCTCGCGGATGCGCTCGGGGTCAAGCCCTTCTCGCTCGGCCACTTTTTGCATGGCAGGGGAGACGACCCCAGACCGTGCCAGGTCCAACTGCGTCATAGTTCCACTCCCTCGCAGGCTACCATTACGGCTTCCAGCCCTTTCATCCCCTCCGGGCGACACGTTTGCAAGCAGGCGTCAGCGCGGTTCACGCGGCCTCTCGTCCCCGGAGGAAGGTCTTCGAGTTCAGCGCACCACGCAATAGTCGACGCGCAGGTCTTTGAGAGCCGCCTTCCGCAAGAAGTGGTGGACCTTTCCCTCCGCGATGAGTTGAAACGCCAGCGCGATGATTCCCCGGTAGAAGTCGCAGTAGGGGGAGGGGCGCAGCATGTTTCCGGCGAGCCCCTGCGCCTCGGCAGGGCAAGGGGCGCCGCAGATGTGGCGGACGGCGCAGCCTCTGCACTCCTCGATCCGCTCCACCACCCGGTCCCGCACCTGCTGGAAGGGCGTCGAGCCTACCGCCTCCTCGATGCTGTCGCGAAAGACGTTCCCGCCGGAAAAGCCCGCCAGCCCCTGGAACTCGCCGCACGGGACCATCTCACCGCTCGCCGTTATGCTGAGGAAGCAGCGGCCACCCCCGCAGGGGGAGATGTCGCACATCAGCCGCCGACCCTCGGGGGCCACGATGCCCAGTACGAGGTTCGAAAAGTTTCCAATCAGTATCGGACGTCCGGACCGCTCCGAGAGGTCCAGGGCCCGGCGAACTGCTTGGGTGAAGGCGTGCAGCAACACGCTACAGTCCGGCTGGAAGGAACGGGCGTACGGCTGGGTGACCCGTACCGGGTTCAGCATCACGACCGGGACCTTCCGCTCGTGCAGGAAGCTGACCAGGTCAGCGAGGCCCTCCACGTTGTGGTGAGTAACCGTAGTCACCACGTTGAGGCCCAGGTACCCATCAAAGCCCTCGATGGCCCGCACGATCCTTTTAAAGGCCCTCTTCCCTCCCGGTGCCCGGCGCAGATAGCAATGGACCTCGGGGTCATGTGAATCGAGGGAGATGCCCACGCTGACATGCCTCTCCTTGAGGAACAGGACGTCTTCGTCGTCAAGGAGAGTCCCGTCCGTCTGGAGGCCGAAGGCGAAGGTGTTGCTGTATTCTCGGATAGCCCAGAAGACGAGGTCTTTCACCACCAGCGGCTCGCTGCCGTGGAAGATGATGACCGGCTTGCGCCCGGCGAGGCCCTGCCGGCTGAAGAAGGCTTCGGCCTTCTCCAGCACGGCCTCAAGCTGTTTCCTGTCCATTCGCGGCCCCTTGCGCCGGACCTCAGGGGGGATATAGCAATAGCGGCAGTCGGCGTGGCAAGCATCGTTCGGGTTCACGTAAAGCGCGGTCAGATGGGTCCCGAACCGGAACTCTCTCAGCCGGGCTTCCAGGCCTTCCCCCACGCGCGAGTGTACCGCCACGGCCTCGGCCCTCGCTCCGGCATCGTCTCTGGCCGCCAGCGCCCAGAAAACGCGCTCAGGGTCCAGAAGGACGTCCCATCGGTCGTCCAGCGTGTAAACGTTCAGGGACCGATCGTCGGCAGCAGTCCAGTCCATAGCTGAACCCCTCTCTTTCCTTGCTTCGTGGGTAGAGGAGGCTGGAGGCGGCTCCAGCCTCCCCGGCTCTCAG
Organism: Chloroflexota bacterium; assembly: GCA_030691665.1. Taxonomy (GTDB): domain Bacteria; phylum Chloroflexota; class Dehalococcoidia; order SM23-28-2; family SM23-28-2; genus JAUYDU01. The sequence continues at coordinate 15,407 of JAUYDU010000193.1, read as the reverse complement.
AATCTAAAGGAGGGTCTCCCCCGGTGGAACGTCTCCGTACATGTAGTAGTGGGACAGGCCGTTGGCCGTGCGCGCACACTGGAGGCGATAAAGAATCAGCGCCTGCCCGCGGCGCTCGAGGACGCTGTCGCCGTCCTCGCGGGCCACGGCGCGGCCATCAGCCTTGGTATCCACCTTGGTATCCACGTAGACCATCACCTTCCTCCTTGTCGTGTTGTTCGATGTTGTTCCTGGCGTCGCGAGACGCCACCTGAGCTGACGACTGGTGACCAGTCAAGCCGGGTCGGCCACCTCCAGGCGAGGGCCGCGAAGGCCCAAAATGAAGCCCCCCGACCGGCGCCTTGGCTAGTCGAGGGGCTTTTTGGATGGCACTACATACCAACGCCTAACCTCGGGCGTGCGGTCGAGAGAGTCTAGGCAGGTCTCCTGGCTTGTGGATCGCCGCTTCCCCGCGCCTTCCCACCCGAAGGCGGTGGCGTCTTGCGAGGTCGCTCCCCACTTACAGTGGCGGGCCCGCGCCGGACTTACACCGGCTTCCCTATTCTCCCTCTGTCGAGGGCACCTAGAACTATTCTTGTTTCCAACCAGGAGTATAGCGAAGTCCACCCTGCGTGTCAAGAACTGGTTGCACATGGCCTTCTCTAGCCTCCTCCTTGGAACTGGCAGCAGCGTTCCACAAAGCGCTGGGCCATGGTGGGCAGACTCGCCAGGTGCAGGTGTACGTACGAGGCCAGCACTCCCTTTACGCAGAAACCCTCCCGCCGCTCTTCCCCCACAACACGGTAGGCGTTCATCTCCTCAGAGGAGCCATCCAGCACCGACCAGTGGAACTCGTGGCCCCGCACCACCTCCCCGCGACGCAGCAGGGGGCCGTCACCCAAGGCCTGCACCGCGCGGTAGCCCAGGCTGAGCCGGGGCTTGTCGATGCGAGAGGACACGGGGAGGACCCCGACCATGGGATGCGTCTTCCCCTCCATATCCGTGATGGACCTGCCCAGGTACATCAGGCCCCCGCACTCGGCATAGACGGGCATCCCCGCGCCGGCCGCCTTTCTCAAGGCCGCCGCCATGCCCGTGTTCGCGGCCAACTCCCGCGCGTACAGCTCGGGGAAGCCCCCTCCAATGTAGAGGCCCGACACGTCGTGGAGCACGCCGCTGTCCTCCAGGGGGCTGAAGGGCGCCAACTCCCCTCCCCAGGCCTCCAGCAGGTCAAGGCTGTCCTGGTAGTAGAAGCTGAAAGCCCTGTCCATGGCCACGGCGATGCGCGCCCGCGGCGGGACCGGCTCATGGGGAAACAGGGATGAGTTCCCTGGCGGTGACGCAACTGTCCCGGCGAGGGCCAGGACCCTCGAGATGTCCACTCCCGTCTCTACCACTTGTGTCATGCGCTGGAACACCTCGTCGCCGCCGACCCCTTCCACGGTAGGTATGAGCCCCAGGTGGCGTTCCGGAAGCCTCAGGTCGTCGCGCCCTGGCAGCGCTCCCAGCACCGGAACGCTGGTGGCCGCGTCAACAGCCTCTCGACAGAGATCTGCGTGCCGTTCGCTCCCCACCCCGTTCAGCACCACGCCCGCCAGGCGCACCTGGGGGTCGAACTTCTGGAAGCCCAGCACTGTCGCGGCGACGCTCCGGGCAGCCGCGTGGGCATCCACCACCAGCAGCACCGGGAGGTCCAGGAGCTTGGCCAGCTCGGCGCTGCTCCCCTCCTCGCTGCGGCCGGACAGGCCATCGTAGAGGCCCATGACCCCCTCCACGACGGCTATGTCCCTGCCACCCATGGCCCGAGCGAACAGCTCCAGCACGCCGTGACGGGGGACGAGCCACGTGTCCAGGTTGCGGGAGGGGACGCCGGCGACGTGGGAGTGGTAGGTAGGGTCGATGTAGTCGGGGCCTGCCTTGAAGGGCTGCACCCGCAGCCCCCGGCGCCTCAGGGCGCCGATGAGGCCCACCGCCACCGTGGTCTTGCCCACCCCGCTGGCCGTGCCAGCCACCATGAAGCCATGCGCCATGCTACGCTCCTAGAACTTGATGCCGGGCCCTCACGCCCCGGTCTCCTAAGGAGAGCATCATTACTCGCGTCTCGGTCACCGGGCTGGCTGGCCGCCGCTCGTCATAGACTTGATCTCCAGCGGCAGACCCGCCACCAGCAGGTAGACGGCGCTGGCCCGGGCCGCTAGAACCTGGTTGGCCTGGCCGAGGAGGTCCCGGTACAGCCGCCCCAGAGGGTTGTCTGGCACCAGTCCAAGTCCCACCTCGTTGCTCACCACAATGAACGTGGCCGTGGACTCCCGGCACGCGTCCAAAAGCGTCCGCACCTCATCCATCACGGCAGCCTCTGCCGCCACCGCCTCAGGCGCCTCCCCAAGGGCCAGGATCGTGTTGCTCGCCAGAAGGGTGAGGCAGTCAACCAGCACCACCCGGGCCCCAGCGCCCGACGCTCGGGCTGCTTCCCCTACCTGCCTGGGGGCCTCGGCCGTCTTCCAGCCCGGAGGGCGCGTCCGCCGGTGGACCTCTATGCGACGCCGCATCTCCTCGTCGCGCGCCTCTGCGGTGGCGACGAAGACAACCCTGTCACCGCCAAGCTCTTGGGCCAGCCGCTGGGCGAAGCCGCTCTTGCCGCTGCGGGCGCCGCCCAGCACCAGGATCAGCCTCCCCATACGATAGCCTCCAGTCGCCTCATGTCCAGGCTGGCCTCCACCACGTCGGCCAGGCGGTCCAGGGACGCGTCCAGATGGGCAGGGCGTCGCCCTGAGGCATTCGGGCCGCGCCACCCCAGAGAGGCCAGCCACGCTCGCCGTAGAGCCTCGTTCTCAAAAAGCCCGTGCAGGTAGCACCCCCAGACCCGGCCGCTGCCGTCTACGGCGCCGTCCGACAGCCGCACCTCCGCTCCGCTCCGCTGGCTGATCTCCAGCCAGGCGCGTCCGCCTCCGGTAGAGCCCATGTGGATCTCGTAGCCGTGGAGGGCGAGACCCTCAAGCTGCCCAAGCCAGCCGGGGCCGCCCAGCACCCTGGCCCTCACCCTGTGGGTCGCCTTCTCTCGCTCGAAGGCCGTCTCCACCGGGAGCAGGCCCAGGCCTGCCAGCTCAGGCGTTGAGGACTCAACGCCCAGCGGGTCCCTGATGAGCTTGCCCAGCATCTGGTAGCCGCCACAGATGCCCACGATCGAAGCTCCCGCTCGCGCCAGCTCCAGGACGGCCTGGGCCAGCCCGCGCTCCCACAGCCACGCCAGGTCTGGCATGGTGGTCTTGGTGCCCGGCAGGACCACGGCGTGGGGTCGGCCCAGCTCCTCGGGCGAAGCGACGTAGCGCACACGGACCCGTTCCTCGGCCGCGAGAGGAGCGAAGTCATCGAAGTTGGCGATGTGGGGCAGCCTGACTACGGCCACCTCCACCTCGTCCGCACAGGGGCGAAGCTCCCTGAGGGCCTGGTCCAGCGCCACCGAGTCCTCCTCGGGGATGGACAGGTCGCGGATAAAGGGGACCACACCCAGCACCGCAACGCCGCCTTTCTCCTCCAGGATGCTCACGCCTCTGGTGAAGAGGGCGGGGTCCCCCCGGAACTTGTTCACGACGAGGCCCCGCACCAATGCCCTTTCGTCAGGCGCCAGGAGCCAGAGGGTGCCCAGAAGCTGGGCGAAGATCCCGCCCCTGTCGATGTCGCCCACCAGGAGGACTGGAGACCGGGCGTAGAGGGCGACGGCCATGTTCACGATGTCACCTTCCCGCAGGTTCAGCTCGGCCGGGCTCCCCGCCCCTTCCACCACCACCAGGTCGTAGGCGGCCCGCAGGCGGTCGAAGGCCGCCGTGACCACTGGCCACAGCTCCTTCTTGGCCCGGTAGTACTCGCCGGCGCGCAGCGTCCGCCACACGCGGCCCATCACAACCACCTGGGAGCGGGAATCGGCCTCCGGCTTGAGGAGGACGGGGTTCATGTCTGGCGTAGGCTCCACGCCCGCGGCGGCAGCCTGGACCGCCTGGGCCCGGCCTATCTCCGAGCCATCAGCACAGACCGCGGCGTTGTTGGACATGTTCTGGGCCTTGAACGGCGCGACGCGCACTCCCCGTCGGGCAAAGACGCGGCAGAGGGCCGTCACCAGGAGGCTCTTGCCCGCCGAGGAACTAGCGCCCTGCACCATCAGCACTCTAGCGACCACGGGGCACCTCGGAAAGGTGATGGACATCGTTGAAGCGGGTGAGGACCGCGCCCGCCTCGGACAGGGACAGCTCCGTGATGGAGGCGGGGCCCAGGCGGAGCCGCCAGTGGGCCGCAGGGGAGAGGCCCAGGGCCAGGCAGAGCAGCACCTGGAGCGAACCTCCGTGGCCCACCAGCAGCACGGTCTGGTCACCGTGAGCGCAGCCGATCTTGTCCACGACAGCTTTCACCCGGTCGGCCACCTGCCGCAGCGTCTCTCCACCAGGCGGAGCGACATGGAGCGAGTCCGCCTGCCAGGCTGCCAGGCAGTTGGGCCAGCGCTCCCGTATCTGGTCGTAGGTCAGCCCCTCCCAGGAGCCGAAGTCCATCTCTCGAAGGCCGGGTTCCTCGCACACCGACATGGAATGGCACTGAGCGACGGCCAGGGCCGTGTCCCACGCCCGCCTGAGGTCACTGGAGTAGATGGCGTGCATCTCCTCCCGCGCCAGCGCGGCGGCCAGGGCCACGGCCTGCCGCCGGCCGACCTCACTCAGCGGGACGTCGGCCCAGCCCTGGAAGCGCCCTTCACAGTTCCAGGACGTCTCGCAGTGCCGGACCAGGACCAGCCTTGTCGTCACAGGCCCACCTCGGCAACGGCGCTCAGCAAGCGGCCGTTCTCCTCCGTCCGCCGGGTCGCGATCCGGATGTAGGCCGGCAGGCCAAAGGACTCGCAGTCCCGCACCAGAATACCGCGCTGGAGCAAGGCCCTGCGGAGCGCGGCCCCGTTCCCTACCGGAACGAGGAAGAAATTGGCTGCCGATGGGACAGGCTCCAGCCCCAGATGGCCCAGGCCCTCTACCAGCGCCCTCTTGGCCTCAGCCAGAAGTTTTAGCGAGCGCAGCAGGTGGGCCTGGTCCTCCAGCGCGGCGATCCCGGCCGCCTGGGCCAGGGCGCTGACGCTCCACGGTGGCCGCGCCCTGGCCAGCGCGTCCACCACCTCTGGGTGGCCGACGGCGTACCCCAGGCGAAGCCCCGCCAGCGCATAGTCTTTAGTCATGGAGCGCAGCACAAGAACGTTCTCATGAGCCCCGTCCAGGACAGACCGCGCCCCCGAGGCGAACGCCAGGTAGGACTCGTCCACGACGAAGAGGGTCTCGGGACAGTCTCTGGCCCACGCGAGCACCGAGTCGGGCGGAAGGAGGACGCCGGTGGGGTTGTTGGGGTTGCAGAGGAACAGGAGCCGGGGCCTCGACCGCCGCAGGTCCCCGGCCACCTCGTCCAGAGGCACTTGAAAGGCCCTGTCAGGTCTGGCTGTAGGCCGGTAGATTGTCGCACCCATGAGCGCCAGCGCCCTGGCGTACTCGCCAAAGGTAGGCTCCACTACCACCACGGGGTCTCCCGCCCTGACGAAGGCCAGCGCCACCAGCCACAGGAGCTCGGTGCTCCCGTTGCCCACGATGACCTGCTCCGGCGAGGCCCCCAGGTGTGCCGCGAGCGCCCGCCGCAGGGCCAGGGCCTCTCGGTCAGGGTATCGGTGCACGGGCACGCCGGCTAGCGCCTTCGTCACCGCAGGGGAAGGCCCGTAGGGGTTGATGTTGGCGCTGAAGTCCAGGGTTCTGTCCGGGTCCAGCCCGAGACCGGCCAGCTCCGCGTAGTCCAGGGAGCCGTGGGCGACCTGCGGCATTCTCATCAGTTCGGGACGGGGCGTTGGGAGCATTCGAGCCTCCTGTCACCGCCACAACGCTATTATCAGCGGCGCCATCACGCCCACTGCCAGGGCCGTGGTAGCGTACATCAGGCGCACCGCCCGGCCGATGTGCTCGGCCTTTGGCTGCGACTGGCCGACCCCCAGGCGGTAGTGGCCTATCTTCTCCAGCTCCAGGCCGAGAGCTCCGGCCATAGCGCTCATGGGGTGCCCGGCGTTGGGGCTGGCCGTCTTGCCGGCATCCCGACGCCACACCCGCCAGGCCTGGCGAGCGTTCTCTCCCAGAAGGAGCGAGGCCAGGACTATGAGCGCCGCCGTGAGCCGCGAGGGCAGCAGGTTCGCCAGATCGTCCAGGCGGGCCGGCGCCTTCCCCAGCCACTCGCGGGCAGGGTCCCGGTAGCCAAGCATAGCGTCGGCGGTGTTTACGAAGCGGTACGCCAGGGCCCCCGGAAGCCCGCCTATGGCGTAGTAGAGCAGGGGAGCTATGATCCCGTCGGAGGTGTTCTCAGCCACCGACTCCACGGCTGCTGCCGCCACGTGGGCCTCGCCGAGCTGAGACGTGTCACGGCTCACCAGGTGCCACCCGGTCAGCCGCCGCGCAAGGGGCAGGTCGCTGGCCTCCAGCGCCTTACGTATCTGCCCCGCGGCCCTGGCCAGGCCTCTGGCTGCAAGCGTCGTCTTGAGGAGCCAGGCCTCCAGAAGCCAGCCCAGGAGGAGGGGCAGATGGGTCAAGGCGCGCTCCACCGCCAGCCCTGCGGCCACGGTGAGGATGACACCCGCGGCCATGAGGCCGGCGCCGAAGGCGAAGGGCGCCCACCTCCCCAGCTTCGGTGCATGCCTGCAGGCGGCGGCGATGCCGGAGCCCATCCACGCGACGGGATGGTAGCGGTTGGGCGGGTCCCCCACGGCCAGGTCCAGCACGAGGGCCAGCAGGAGCGGTATCGCCAGGGAGGCGATGGACAAGGAGGGCGGCAAAAGGGTCTGCTGGCCGTGCAGCCACGCAGGCCCGTCAGCTAGAAGCCCGGCAGGCCAAAGCAAGGCGAGCCTCACATCGCGACCAGGGTGATCAGCACTGCCGCCTCCACCAGCTCACAGATGGCCCCGTAGATATCTCCTGTCAGCCCGGGCAGGCGTGCCAGGGCGAAGCGGGCTACGCCCCATCCCACGGCCAGGGCCACGGCTGCGGCCACCAGGCCGGCCCATCTGGCGACGGGCCACGCCACTGCCAGGGCAAAGGCAGTCGCCAGGAGCCCCTCTCGCCACCCGGCGTGGTCTTTCATCGCCCGTCCCAGGCCCTCGGGCCGCCCGTAGGGGAACGCGACCACCGCCAGCGCCATGGCCCACCGGCCCAGGGCAGGGGCCATGACAAGGGCTATGGGCTGGCTGGGCACGTTGACCAGGGCAGCGTACTTGACCAGCAGCAGAAGAACGCCGCCCGCCACGGCGAAGGACCCCACGTGGACGTCTCGCAGGATCCTCAACCTCTCCCCCGGGGAGCGTCCATTGGGCAGGGCGTCGCAGGTGTCCAGGAAGCCGTCGAAGTGCAGGGCGCCCGTCAGGGCAAGCCAGGCCGCCAGCACCAGGGCCGATGCCACCGAGACCGGCAGGGCCATGCGCAGGAGCCAGTTCAGCCCGGCCAGCAGCCCACCCAGCAGAAGCCCCACCAGGGCAAAGTACCCGACTGCCCCACCCATCTCCTCAGGGGTGAAGGGGCGCCGTACGAGGGGCGGTGCGACGGTAAGGAACTGGAGCGCGGCCAGGAAACGCGTCCCCGGCGCCGCCCAGGGCCGGGCCCTGGCCCTCCCCTCAGCCTTTCCGGGTGACGTGTCTGCGCCCTGTGGGATCACTGGCCCTCCTTCTCGGCAACCCCCGCCTCCTGGAAAGTGGCCATCTCCTGAAGGACCTTGCAGGCCGCCTCGGCCAGGAAGATGCCCAGGGCTGCCCCGGTGCCCTCTCCCAAGCGCAGGTCCAGGTCCAGCAGGGGCTTCAGGCCCAGCCACTCCAGCATGATGCGGTGGCCGGCCTCCTGGGACCGGTGGGAGGCGATGAGGAAGGGCCGGACGCCGGGAGCAAGGGCCACAGCCAGCATGGCCGCCGCCGCCGTGATGTAGCCGTCTAGCACGACGGGCCTGCGATGGGCCGCCGCCGCCAGGGCCGCCCCGGCGAGGCCCCCGATCTCAAAGCCCCCGACCCTGGCCAGCACGTCCAGGGCATCGCCGCGGTCCGGGTGGTTCACGGCCAGAGCGCGCTGCACCGCGACGACCTTCCGGGACAGCCCTGCGTCGTCCACCCCGGTGCCGCGTCCCACCACTTCGGCGGGAGGGCAGCCCGTCAGGGCCGCAGCTATGGCCGCCGAAGGCGTGGTGTTCCCGATACCCATGTCGCCCAGGCCCAGTATGTCCAGCCCCCGGGCCAGCTCTGCCTCCACCACCTCCGCCCCGGCTGTGACGGCCTCGATGGCCTGCTCCCTGGTCATGGCAGGGCCTCTGGCTATGTTGCCGGTACCACAGGCCACCTTCCTGTTCACCAGTCCGGGATGCAATCCGAGAGCCGCCGCCACCCCCATGTCTACGACGACCACCCGGGCGCCCACGTGGCGCCCCAGCACGTTGATGCCCGCACCTCCCCGCAGGAAGTTGTAAACCATCTGGGCCGTGACCGCCTGCGGGTAAGCGCTCACCCCTTCGGCCACGACGCCGTGGTCCCCCGCCATGGTGACGATCACCTTGTGCCGGACCTGGGGAAAAGGGTTGGCCATGACGCCTGCTAGCTGGATGGAAAGCTCCTCCAGGCGTCCCAGGCTGCCCTGGGGCTTGGTCAAGGTGTCCTGGCGGGCACGGGCCGCCGCCATCGCCGACTCATCCGGCGCCTGGACTCGCGATACCAGCTCTTTCAGCTCCATGCTCCCTCCTCATCTATTTGTCTCATGCTTGGGGCGGGGGACTCAACGTTGCCTGACGCGTTCACAAAGAGCGTTCGTCTCGCGCAGGAGCCGCGGCCCTCCGCCCACCAGCGGCGAAGCGAACACCGCGGCCGAGCCGCGCAGGCGATCGGCGACCCGGGCCAGCACATCGGGCAAGATGTCCTCATCAACGTCCAGCAGGATCCCCAGGAGGGTCCCGCTGTGGGCCCGGCATACCCCCAGGGCACCCATCTCCTTTGCCAGGGACAGGGCTGGTTCCAGCAGAGGGTTGGGCAGAATGGCCCGGTGGGCCCGCGCGCTCAAGGTGGCTGCCTCACCTACGGCCCGGAGGTCGCCGCGCTTCAGCCCTTCTACGAGGAGTCCAAAGGCTTCACGATGCATGGGCGCAAGCCTCCTCAGCTCCTCCCGATGGTCTATCTGGTTGAAAGCGATGGTGTCCACCTCGCCGCCCGGGTCCAGCACCACCACCGTCAGCCGGGGCGCGGGCCCCAGGTCCTGGAAGAAGCTGCCGCTCCGGTGGTCCCAGAGGGCCAGGCCGGGGAAGAGGGTGCTGTCGCTGGGCTCGACCCCTACCGCCAGCCGCGCCACCTCCACCGGGATTAGAGGCCGCTGGAGCGCCAGGCCCAGGGCGTAGAGGGCTGCGCCAATGTCCGCAGTGCTGGAGGCATAACCCCTGCCCCGCGGCAGCTCTGACTGGATGCGCAGCCGCCCGCCGACGTCCTTCCTGCCAAGCTGCGCCAGACAGGCCCGCAAAGCCACCACAGTCTTGGGGACGTCTGGCGGCGCCTTCCAGCCTGCGCCCTCCCGTACGTACACCTCGGCGACGCTGTAGCGCTCGATGGGACACGAGACCAGGCATGGTGTCCCATCCAGAGTGCCCTGGGCCAGTTCCCCGCAAGTGCCAGGAAGGGCCACGGTCGCGCCTCCAGGGCCGGCCTTCTCGCCGGCGGCCATCAGAACACCCCCTTCGCAGGTGGCGATGGTGGGTTGTCGAACAGACCTCATGACGCCCTCGGGCTCCTAGAACTCGATGCCAGGTTGGGCCCGGATGCCCTTCCCGTAGGGGTGCTTGACCTCGCGCATCTCGGTCACCAGGTCGGCGAAGTCTACCATCTCGGGAGGAGCGTCCCGCCCGGTGATGACCAGGTGCAGCATCTGGGGCTTGTAGGCCTGAAGCCAGGTCACCACCTCCCTCGTGTCCAGCCACCCGTACTTGAGCGGATAGGTGAACTCGTCCAGGACGACCAGGTCGTACTGGCCGCTGCATATCTTCTCCTGGGCCAGGGCCCAGCCGTGCCGGGCCTTCGCGACCGTCTCGTCCATCTCTCTGGATCGCCACGTGAAGCCATCGCCCATCTTGTGCCACTCGATGCCCAACCGCTGGGCGGCCCTGACCTCACCCCAGTTGCCCCTCGTGTGTTTGATGAACTGGACAACGCAGCACCGCATACCCCGGCCCCAGGCCCTGAGAAGCACCCCCAGCGCAGCGGTGGTCTTGCCCTTTCCGTGGCCCGTGTTGACTATGACCAGCCCCTTCTTCATCGCCTGTTCTGGCCGCTTGGAACGGTCCCTTTCATCTGTCATGGGATGCCTCCCGCGTGTAGGTCAACAGAGGCGCCACCAGGGGCGTCCCGTAGACCGGGTGCCGGACCACCTCTACGGGGACGCCATAGGCCTGGAACAGGATCTCCGGCGTCAGCACGTCTTCGGGGCGGCCAAGGGCCAGCATGGCTCCGCCGGACAGCAGGGCCACCTGGTGGGCGCAGAGGGCGGCGTGGTTCAGATCGTGCAGAGTCACCACCACTGTCAGGCCGTCCCTGCGGGCAAGCCCCCACACCAGCTCCAGGACCTCCTTCTGGTATCTCAGGTCCAGGTGGCTGGTAGGCTCGTCCAGCAGGAACACCTCGGGCTCCTGGGCCAGGGCCCGGGCCAGGACGACCCGCCGCTCCTCGCCTCCCGAAAGCTCCGTCACCAGGCGGTGGCGCAGCCCCAGAAGTCCGGTGCGGGAGAGCGCCTGCTCCACGACCTGCCAGTCCCTTCGTGAGTACGGCAGGAGCCAGCCCTGGTGCGGGGCCCGCCCCAGGGCCACCGCCTCCTCTACGCTCAAAGGCCAGTCGACGTGTTCTGTCTGGGGCGCCAGGGCCAGTCGGCGGGCCACCGAGCTGGGCGCCAGCCGCCAGACGTCCTGCCCCGCCAGGAGGACAGTCCCTCTGCTCGGCCTCAGGAGGCGCGCCATCGCCCGGAGCAGCGTAGTCTTGCCAGCCCCGTTGGGCCCGATGAGGGCCAGGACCGTCCCGGGCTCGGCCGCCAGGGACAGCGCACGCAGGACGGCGCGCCCGTCGTACGAGCAGGTCAGGTCCTGGGCCTCCAGCCGCCTCATCGCCGCGCTCCCAGCGCTCGCTGGCGGGTCTTGAGCAGGTAGAGGAAGAAGGGCCCGCCCAGCATTGCGGTCACGATGCCAACGGGAATCTCCAGGGGGGCCACCACCGTCCTTGCCAGGTCATCGGCCAGGAGAAGAAGCAGGGCTCCTATCAGGGCGCTCGCCGGTATCAGCCGGGCGTGGCCCGCGCCGAAGAGCAGGCGCGCGGCGTGAGGGGCGATAAGGCCTACGAACCCGATGAGTCCTCCCGCAGCCACCGCTGCGCCGGTGGTCAGGCTGGCGGCCGCTACCACCGCCGCACGAGCCCTGCTCAGCGGCAGCCCCAGGCTCCTGGCCGTCTCCTCCCCAAAGGACATGGCGTCCAGGGGACGTGCCATCAGCCACAATATGCCCATGCCCACCACTATGTAGGGCGCGCTGGCCCACAGGTGGGGCCAGCTCCGGCCCGAAAAGCCCCCCAGGAGCCATCCGAAGATGACGTAAAGGCTCTGGTCGTTGAGGAGCATCAGCAGGGCGACGACGGCCCCCAGGAAGGTGCTGAGGGCGACTCCCGCCAGGAGGAGGGCAACGGCAGGAGTGCTCCCGCCCACCTCGCCGATGACGTACACGACGCCGACCGCCAGCAGTGACCCCACGAAGGCGGCCAGAGGCACCGGGCTGAAGCCGAAGCCCCTCAGTTGCAGGCCGAGTATGATGGCCAGGGCCGCTCCCAGCGCCGCCCCGCCAGAGGCTCCCACCACGTAGGGGTCTGCCAGCGGGTTCCGGAAGAGGCCCTGGAAGCCGGCGCCCGACGCCGCCAGGCCTGCCCCCGCTAGGGCCGCCAGCAGCACCCGCGCCATGCGCAGCTCCCAAACGATGGTCACGTCGGATGAGCCCGCGCCCAGCCGGGACGGCCATAGTAGGGCATCAACAACCCGCCCCGGCGATATGGAGACTGCGCCCGTGCCCAGGCTCAGGAGGGCCACCACGGCCAGCAGGCCGAGCAGGGCTGCCATTACGGCGATGTACCGGCGGCTTCTCACTCGACAGGCCTCCTCTACGTGGCTCACGCGACAGGACTACGGGAAGAGCTCGGGATAGAGGGCCTTCGCCACCGCTTCCAGCCCATCTGCGAGGCGAGGGCCAGCCCTGGAGATGATGTCGCCGTTGAGCAGATAGATGCGGCCGCTGCTCACAGCGCCGATGCGGCTCCATCCGGAGCGCTGAGCGACCTTCTCTGGCGTCAGCTTGTCGCCGTGGGTATCCGGGCCCAGGATGACCGCAGGGTTGCGCTTCACCACCTCCTCGGCGCTGACCTGAGGCCAGCTCTCCGTCACGTCAGAGAAGACGCTGACGCCGCCCGCCAGATCGATCATCTGGCCGATGAAGGTCCCGGGCCCGGCCGTCATGAGGGGCTCGTCCCATACCTCGTAGAAGACCGCCAGGCGCTTCTCCTTGGGCACGCCCGCAGCCTTCTTCTGCACCTGGGCCACCCGCTCTTTCATCTCGCCTACTACCCGGGCCGCCTCCTGCTGGCGCCCCGTCACGCGACCAACCAGTTCGATGTTGGCGTACACCTCGTTGAAGGAGTTGGCATCGAGCGAGACGACCGGAATCCCAGCCTGCTCAAGGGCCTCAATGACGGGCTGCTGAATCTTGCCCGCGGAGAACACCAGGTCCGGTTTCAAGCTAACGACCTTCTCCACGCTTATAGTCTTGGCACTGAACCCGCCCACCTGCTCCCTGGCCCTGGCCTCTGCGGGATAGTTGCAGAACTTCGTGACGCCTACGACCAGGTCGCCGGCGCCTACGGCGAACAGGACCTCCGTGTTGGAAGGGGCCAGGGAGACGATGCGCCGTGGAGCCGTTGCGATGGTTGACTTGCGGCCCAGGCTATCTGTCATGGTCATGGGGAAAAGGGGTGGTGTCGGGGTCGCAGTGGGTGCCGGCGTGGGAGTAAGAGTAGGCGTTGGCGCGGCGGTAGGAGTGGGCGTGGCAATCGGGGTGGGCGTCGCCGCCGGAGCAACGCACGCCCAGGCCACCAGGGCGGATAGTGCAACCAGAGCCGATGCAAGACAGAGCCTGAAGCGAGACATCCTTGCCCTCCTTCGTTGGGTTCAATAGGCCACAAATAGAGAGACCCGGACCGAAAAAGGCACCGGGTCTCTATCTCACCGAGGCACAAAAAGCCCTGCCTCGAGTTGGCAGGGCTTTGTTTATTTGTGCACCCGCGCCCTTCCTCGAACGCTACGACACTGGCGGAGGCTGGCGACTTGGCTTCCCCGGTCTAGGCCGAGGTCACAGTTGCGGGTCAGCGCCGGACTTTCACCGGACTTCGCATTTAACCCTTGCGGGCACCACCGCCATACTATATTCAGTTTTTTGGTGTGCCGTAATGCTAACCTGTGCCGGTTCGTCTTGTCAATACCTTTCAGGCGTTCGTTCGCAATCGGGGTGCTCCCATGGATCAACGCAGCAGGGATAACGCTTGCGAGCAAGCCACACGGGTTAGCTGCAAGGCCGAACTTCGTTCTCCCGGCCTGCTTTAGAACCGCCATTTCTATACAGTTGAGACTGACGCTCCCCAGAGTCCTTAGGCAGTTCTCTTGGCCGGCCGTGTGGCTGGATCCGGAATGGGCGCTGCACCGAAAGCCAAATTGTTGAAGATCGAAAGCGGCTCCCCCAAAGGCCCCCCAGACCCCTTGCGACGGCGGGCGTGTGGGGCGCCCACGTACCAGAAAACGCGAGCGGTACCCACTCTCCAACGGGGTGTTGACGTCAGGTGAGGCCAGGGACACAATACTGGTTAGAGAGACTAGGCAGGTCGAGACCGACGACGCACCCGCGAGTCTCACCCAGTAGAAGACAGTGGATGGTGAAACACGATGGTCCAACTTCCTAGACTCTACTCTCTACCGGTCGCCAGCCTTGTCCTGGACCAGGACCATGTGGCGTTGCCCCCGGAGGTGAGCGACCTGCTCCCAGCCCGGTTGGAGGTGGAGGTCCAGGGGCTTGGCAAGCTCAAGGCGACCCGGGAGGGAGAGCTCCTCTCGGCAAAGAAGCTCGGCGAACGCCTTCTGCAGGCTGGCGGTCTCATTCAGATGGAGGTAGGGCCAGGGTACCTTCGTTTCCGCAACGCCCTGACGGTAGGGAACGGGCTGGTGGAGAATGGGGGCGGCTTCCTGCTCGCCGATCCATCGGCGCTTCTCCGGCGGGTCTCGCACGGTGAGTTCTGCCGCCCTGACCAGTACTTTCTTGCGCGGGAGGCGGCCGAGGTAGCCGTCAAGCCCGGCTTCGACCAGCTCCTCTCCCTTGCCGCCGTTCAAGGCGTGGCCTTGTACCAGCACCAGTTGAACACCGTGAAGGCCGTGCTACGCAGACTGAGGGGCCGGGCCCTGCTATGCGACGAGGTGGGGCTGGGGAAGACCATCGAGGCCGGGCTGGTGTTGCTGGAATACCTCCTGCGCGGCCAGGTCAAGCGAGTGCTGATCCTGACCCCTCCCTCGGTCATCTACCAGTGGCGGGAGGAAATGGCCCGGAAGTTCAACCTCGACTTCGTCCTCAGCGAATCGCCGGAGTTTAGAGCGCTGGGTCTTGAGGCGTGGGCTCGATTCGACCGCATTATCGCTTCCCTGTCTCAGGCGAAGCGCGGGGCGCACCTGGAGCGAGTCCAACAGACGCCATTCGACATGGTGATCGTGGACGAGGCCCACTATCTGCGCAACCGTGAGACCAGGGCCTGGAAGCTGGTCAACGGCCTGGACAAGAAGTATATCCTTCTCCTGACGGCCACTCCCGTCCAGAATGACATGGAAGAGCTGTTCAACCTCATCACCCTGCTCAAGCCAGGGCTGTTGAAGACTGCCGGCGAGTTCCGCCAGCGGTTCGTCGCCCGGGGCGACAGGCTCAAGCCCCAGAACGTGGAGGAGTTGCAGCGACTGGTGGGCCAGGTGATGGTGCGCAACCGCAGGAGCACGGTAGGCATCGCCTTCACCCAGCGCCATGCGTACACAGTCCGGGTCGAGCCCACTCCCGAGGAGGTGGAGCTCCGCCGGCTAGTCTTGGGCCTCGTCCGGGAGACCTACCCGGAGTTGGCTTCGGGCAACCGCCCGGACGGCGGGCGCTCCAGACCGCCGGCTGGCCAGGCCGACAGCCAGCAGGCTCCTGCCCTCGACGAAGAGGGCAGGGGGCTCATCGGCGAGGAGGCTGGGGGCCTTCAGCCTGGGAAGCTGAACCGGCTGGCCCTCAAAGCCCTTCAAATGGAGCTGGGCAGCAGCCCAGCCGCCCTG
>JAUYDU010000168.1 GCA_030691665.1 Chloroflexota bacterium | reverse complement strand
AGTCCAGCTACATCACAGGCGAGGTGTTCTGCATCAGCGGCGGCATCTATATGAAGGCCTGAGCGCGCGGACCAAGGGTCAAGGCGACGCGGGGAAGCGGTGAACAAGAGAAAGCGAGTCGCCCACAGGAAGCACAGGCGCAAGCAGAAGAAGCTCAAGGAGAAGCGCCGGGCGGAGCGGGCCAAGGCCTCCTGACCCCAGGCCCGCAGCAAACTCAGCGAGAGCGGCCTGCCAGCCAGGCCGCTTGCTGCAAGAGTCCCCCCTCTGATAGACTTCCCATGCGAAGGGAGAAAGTGACAGATGGAACTAGTGTGGCTTGTGCCCGTCGCCGGGTTCACGGGAGTCGGCTTCGCCTTGTGGCTGGCCTGGGACGTGCTGCGGCGCGACACGGGCACCGATGCGATGCGCGACGTCGCTTCCATGATCTTCGAAGGCGCCATGGCCTTCCTGAAGCGCCAGTACCAAACTATTGCCATCATGGCGCTGGCGACCGGCGTCATCATCGCCATCATCATCGGCGCCGTGTCGGAGGGTGTGAAGGAGATCATCCGCAACGACGCAGGACA
This sequence comes from Chloroflexota bacterium, assembly GCA_030691665.1. Taxonomy (GTDB): domain Bacteria; phylum Chloroflexota; class Dehalococcoidia; order SM23-28-2; family SM23-28-2; genus JAUYDU01. The sequence goes on along the minus strand of JAUYDU010000168.1, from coordinate 4,035 downwards.
AATCGAATATGGGGCAACGGTCATCGGCCACTGGAAAGAGGGCGTCCTCACGGGCATCGCCTTCCTGGTGGGTGCAGCCGCTTCGGCGCTGTCTGGATACATCGGCATGTACATCTCTGTACGTTCCAATGTCCGCTGCGCCTCAGCAGCGACCCGCAGCCTAAGGGAGGCGATTACCGTCTCCTTGCGAGGGGGCGCCGTGTCCGGCTTCCTGGTGGTGTCGCTGAGCCTCCTGGGTGTGTCGAGCATCTTCTTGGTGTACAGCAGGCTATTGGACAACTCGCCGGCCATCGTGCCGTTCCTCATCGTCGGCTTCGGCTTCGGCGCTAGCTTTGTCGCCCTGTTTGCCCAGTTAGGCGGCGGCATCTACACGAAAGCCGCCGATGTGGGCGCTGACCTGGTGGGGAAGATAGAGGCCGGCATCCCCGAGGACGACCCGCGGAACGCGGCCGTGGTGGCCGACCTAGTGGGCGACAACGTCGGCGACTGCGCCGGCCGTGGGGCTGACCTCTTCGAGTCGATGTCGGCGGAGAACATCGGCGCCATGATCCTGGGGGTGGTGATCTACACCATGACCGGTAAGATCGAATGGATAATGTTCCCCCTGGTGCTCCGATCGTTCGGCATCCTTGCCACGATTGTGGGGCTCTCCTCCGTCCCCTTCTTCGCCCGCGATGACGGCCGCCAGCACCCGATGACCCCGCTGAACTACGGATACTACATAGTGTCGATCCTCTCGGTGGTGGGCTTGTTCATCGCCACCAAGGTGATGCTGGGGGACGTCTGGTATTGGTTCTTCGGATGCGGTCTCATAGGCATCGCCACGGGTATCGCTTTTGTGTACATTACGCAGTACTACACGTCGGGCTCATGGCGACCGGTCAAGGAAATAGCCAAGGCCTCGCGCACGGGGCCGGCGACGAACATCATCATCGGCACCGCCGTAGGATTTGAGACCACGGCAGCGACTGCCATCACCATCGGCCTGGCCCTGGTGATCTCCTTCGTCCTCGGCTCCCACGCCGACATCGCCAACGTGCCGGGCTTCAGTAGCGGCGTCTTCGGCACCGCCGTGGCCACCATGGGCATGCTGATGTCGGCCGCCTACATCCTCGCCATGGACACCTTCGGGCCCATCACCGACAACGCCGGGGGGATCACCGCGATGGCCGGCGCTCCAGCAAGCGCTCGCCACATCACCGACTCCCTGGACGCCGTGGGCAATACCACCAAGGCGCTGACTAAGGGCTACGCAGTGGCCTCGGCAGGGCTGGCCGCCTTCCTGCTGTTCAGCGCCTATCTGGACAAGGTGAAGGAGCGGCTGGACATCCCGCTGACCGAGAGCCTGCCCATCGACCTGTCCAACGTGGACGTGTTCGTCGGCGGGCTCCTGGGCGTGATGCTGGTCTTCCTCTTCTCCTCCCTGGCCATCCGGGCCGTGGGCAACACGGCCTCAACCATCATCGAAGAGGTGAGACGGCAGTTCCGCGAGGACCCGGGCATCATGGCCGGCACCTCTCGCCCTGACTACGCGCGGGCGGTAGACATCACCGCGCGCGCCTCCCTGCGCCAGATGGTGGCGCCGGGCCTCCTGGCTGTGGGCATGCCCGTGGCGGTCGGTCTCATCTTCCGCTTTACCAGGACAGAGGACTCGGGCTGGCTGGCCGTATCCGGGCTGCTAATGATCGGCACCATCGGCGGCATCATGCTGGCCACCTTCCTGAACAACGTGGGCGGTGCCTGGGACAACGCCAAGAAGTACATCGAGGCAGGTTACCTGATGGTCCCCTCGGCCAACCCCGGCGAGGAGACTGTCCTGGGCAAAGGGTCGGACGCCCACAAGGCGGCGGTGGTCGGCGACACTGTGGGCGACCCCTTCAAGGACACGGCGGGCCCGTCGCTGCACGTGCTGGTGAAGCTTCTGAGCACCGTGACCCTGGTGATGGCGCCGCTGTTTATCTCCTAGGCTCTACTCCGGGTCGATCCCCATGTAAACGTGGGGGTACTTCAGGAAGGGGTTGGACTGCTTCTCCCGGCCGACGGTGGTGGTGGGGCCGTGGCCGGGCAGCACCAGCGTCTCGTCGGGGAGGGAGAACAGCTTCTCCTGGATGCTCTTCAGGAGCGCCCGACCGTCGCCGCCGGGTAGGTCGAAGCGGCCGATGCTGAGCTGAAAGAGAACGTCGCCGCTGAAGACGACCCCCTCGCCGTAGAGGCAGATGTGGCCGGGCGTGTGGCCGGGGCAGAAAAGCACCTGAAACCTCAGCTTCCCCACCTCGATCTGCTGGCCCTCGTCGAGCCAGATCTCGGGCTCGTTCAGAGGGGGCGCCGGACGGCCGAGAAACATCATGGCAGCCTGGCTCTGGCCGGCGGTGGCGGCGTAGGCGATGGGATGCATGGCCAGCGGGGCCTTGGTGGCCTGGCGCACCGCCTCCACAGCGCCGATGTGGTCGATGTGCTCGTGGGTGACGACGATGAGCTTGGCGGTGAGGCCCAGGCGGTGGAGGGCGGCCAGGATGTCGGGGGCATCGTCGCCGGGGTCGACGACCATCGCTTCCTTGGTAGCCGGGCAGCCGGCGATGAAGCAGTTCTCCTGGAAGATGCCGGTGGGGAAGCCCTCCAGGATCATGGCAGTCTTCTGGCCCGGTTCGCCGCTGGTCATGGAGCTAGACCTTCTCGAAGCGCTCGATATCCAGCACGAAGACGGTGGCGCCGCCCACCCGCACCTGGAGGGGCTGGCCAGGCGCCAGGCTTCCCGGAAAGGGCAGGGCCTGGACGGGAATGTACTCCTGGCGGGGCTGACACTCGGCCCTGACCATAGCCAGCACTCTGTCCACGGCTTCGGCGGCCAGCCCGGAGAGGATGGTGGCATTGCCGCGACGGAGGAAGCCGCCGGTGCTGCTGATCTTGGTGGCCGGGTGGCCTGCCTGAGCCATCTTCTCGAGCAGGCGGTCGGCATCCTCGTCGGCGGCGATAACGATGAGGAGCTTCTGGTCGGAGGATGACAGGGGCTCTCCTCGGTGACCGTCAGAGTGCCTCACGCTTACCCTCCCTGGCGGCCTGCCAGCGTTCGCGCGCCTTGTAAGCGATCACCTGTCGCATGACGTGGCCGGGCTGGGGCGTCATGAGCAGGGCCACGACGCCGCCGGCACCTAGCCCCAGGAGGAACCCGAGAAGGAAACGCATTGGCTGTAACCTCCGTCTAGCAGCGAGCCCTACGTCTGCTAAGACTACCACGTCGGGGAAGATGTTTCCACGACTGTGGCAGGCTTTACTTTGCCTGGGGAAGCTGGTAACTTCGAGCCAGGTTTTCGCCCCCTATTGCGCCGGAAGCAGGGTAGTCCTTCCTTGAGGTTCAGGAGCGTATGTCCACTAAAGCTACCGTAGAGAAACTGGTCTCCTTGTGCAAGCGCCGCGGCTTCGTGTTCCAGAGCAGCGAGATATACGGCGGCATCGGCGGGTTCTGGGACTACGGCCCCCTGGGCGTGGAGATGAAGAACAACATCAAGCAGGCGTGGTGGCGGGCGGTGGTGCAGGAGCGGGACGACATGGTGGGCCAGGACGCCGCCATCGTCATGAACCCGATGGTATGGAAGGCCAGCGGGCACCTGGATACCTTCGCTGACCCGATGGTGGACTGCAAGGAGTGCAAGAAGCGGTTTCGGGCCGACGAGCTTCCGCCAGAGGCTCCGCCAGAGGCGGATGCGCCTCAGGCGCAGGATCGGCCTACGGCCGAGGGGCACATAGCGCCGGCCAGCGCCCACGGCCACGCCGCGGAGGCTGCGGTGCATCGCTGCCCGGAGTGCGGGGGCGAGCTGACCGAGCCGCGCATGTTCAACCTGATGTTCCGGACATACGTGGGCCCGGTGGAAGACGACGCCTCCACGGCCTACCTGCGGCCGGAGACAGCTCAGGGCATCTTCGTCAACTTCGCCAATATTCTGACCACCACCCGCAAGAAGTTGCCCTTCGGCATCGCTCAGATCGGCAAGGCGTTCCGCAACGAGATAACGCCGGGCAACTTCATCTTCCGCGACC
>JAUYDU010000102.1 GCA_030691665.1 Chloroflexota bacterium | reverse complement strand
GGCTGTACGACGCCGGCGCTGTGCTGCTGGGCAAGGGGAACATGGACGAATACGCCATGGGCTCCTCCACTGAGAACTCGGCCTTCTTCGCCACGCGCAACCCGTGGGACCTGGAGCGGGTGCCCGGCGGCTCCAGTGGAGGCGGCGCAGCAGCAGTCGCGGCCCGCGAGGCGTTCTACGCCCTCGGCTCCGATACGGGCGGCAGCATCCGCCAGCCCGCGGCCCTCTGCGGCATCGTGGGGCTCAAGCCCACCTACGGGCGCGTCAGCCGATTCGGGCTCATCGCCTTCGCATCGTCCCTGGACCAGATAGGCCCGATGACGCGGGACGTGGAAGACTGCGCCCTGGTGATGAACGCCATCGCCGGCCACGACCCCAGCGACTCCACATCCATCCCCCAGCCCGCGCCAGACTACACCAAAGCCCTCACTGGCGACATCCGCGGCCTGCGCCTGGGCGTGCCCAGGGAGTATTTCGGCGTTGGCATCGAGCCTTCGGTGCGCGCCATCCTTGAGCAGGCCATCGAGACGCTGCGGGGCCTGGGCGCCCGGGTGGGCGAGGTGTCGCTGCCGCACACGAAGTACGCGCTGGCCTGCTACTACATCATCGCGCCATCGGAGTGCTCGGCCAACCTGGCGCGATACGACGGCGTGAAGTACGGCTACTCCTACCAGCAGACGCAGAGCATGTGGGAGGCGATGGAGCAGACGCGGCGGGGCGGCTTCGGGCCGGAGGTGAAGCGCCGCATAATGCTAGGCACCTACGCCCTCTCGGCAGGCTACTACGACGCCTACTACCTGAAGGCCCAGCAGGTACGCACCCTCATCCGCCGCGAGTTCGAGGAGGCGTTCAAGCGCTTCGACGCGCTCATCACGCCCACGACGCCGTCGGTGGCGTTCAAGATTGGCGAGAAGACCGATGACCCGGTCCAGATGTACCTGAGCGACATCTGCACCATTCCAGTGAACATCGCGGGAATCCCGTGCGTGTCAGTGCCGTGCGGCTTCGACAGGGGCCTGCCCGTGGGGATGCAGGTGATGGGCCCCCACCTGGGTGAGGAGGTGCTCCTCCGCGTGGCCCACGCCTACGAGCAGGCGACGGAGTGGCACAAGCGGTGGCCTCAACTCTAGAAGTTGTTCGAGAAGTCCCTCTCTCCGCGAGTGGAGAGAGGCCAGGGGGGAGATGCATGACCAGCGCCTCCGCTATTGGCCAGAAGCTATGGGACTTCTGCAACGTTTCCCGAGATGCGCAGGAAGGGGATTGTTGAATGGATGACCGAGACCGAATCATCGCCTGGATCTCAGAGCGGGAATGCAAGCGGATCGCGCGCAGGGTGCTCCGCGATCTCCAGGGCATAACTCAGGGGATGCAGTCCGGCGATGACAGCGGGCTCGCAAACCTGTGGGATGAGGTCTGCGTGCAGGTGCAAGGGCAAGAGTCCGGCATGTGGGACTATTACGTGGAAATGATGCGGGAGATGGTTGAACAGCAGATTCGGTTGCTCAGCGTGGAACTAACAAAAGCCATCTGGCTGCAGACAGACAACGGATCTCATTGGGATTTCGATGAGGATGAGCCCGCCGATATCGATTACTCCGAAGACGACATCGTCGATTATATCTTGAATGAGTTTGTCCTCAAACTTGCCGCCGATTGGAAGAACCAACGTATCGAGAAATTCATAGCGAGGGACTATGAGCTTTGAGGCACATCACCTTCGCCTGGCCTCACGACGATCAATCGCCCTCTCCACTCACGGAGGAGGTTGCGGGGTCTTGGCCCCCATCCTTGAGGATTTGGCACTCGCGCGCGGGCCTCGACAATATACTGCCAAGTTCTCTGGCCTACGGCCAGTCTGGGACCGAGCCGAATAGCCGGATGAATGTCGCGCTCCCATCGAAAGGAGCAACGGAATGCCCAAGAAGATACGCATCACCGCTGGCAACATCACCCTGGACGGAGAGCTTAACGACACCAAGACGGCGCAGGCCATCTGGGCTGCGCTGCCCATCGTGGCGCGCGGCAACCGCTGGGGCGATGAAATCTACTTCGGCATAGGCGTGCAGTCCCGCGAGGCGGGAGGGCAGGAGGTCGTGGCGGTGGGCGACCTGGCCTACTGGCCGCCGGGGAACGCCTTCTGCATCTTCTTCGGCCCCACGCCCGCCAGCAGCGGCAGCGAGCCTCGCGCCGCCAGCGCCGTCATCGTCGTCGGCAAGCTGGCGGGCGACGCCAAGCAGCTCACCAAAGTGCCCTCCGGCGCGCAAGTGACGATAGAGAAGGCGGTGTAGCGAGCACTCGCTTCCGAGACACGGGAGGGGATGCCGCGGACTTCAGCCTGCGGTGAGGGAAACACAAAACCACACCCTGAAGGTATAGAGACAGCCTCTCTACCGCCTCCAGGCGAGGCCCTCGGTGGCCTTGAGGAACTCGTCCACGATGCGGCGGCTGGAGGCGACCACGCTCTCCTTGTGGAGCGCGCCCGGCCCGCCACCGTGGTCCACCACCACACCGCCCGCCTCTTTGACCAGCAGCAGCCCAGCGGCGATGTCCCACGGGAACAGCCGGTGGTGGAAGTAGATGTCGAAGCGGCCAGCGGCGGCGTAGGCCAGCCCCAGCGAGGATGACCCGGTGAGCCGCAGGCCCTGGAGCGCCGGCCACAGCTTTCCCACCACCTCCAGCGTCATGCGACCCATGTCGTCGGCGTAGCCCAGGTCGAAGCCTATCAGGCACTGC
>JAUYDU010000057.1 GCA_030691665.1 Chloroflexota bacterium | reverse complement strand
TCCTCTCCCTGGGGGGCGATAACGGCGTCGCGCAGGGGTTCAATCGGCAGTATCTGCCCGTCATCTACAGCCGCTTCGGCCAGAACAGCGCCTGGAGCACTCGCTTCGCCGTCTCGAACACCAGCCACAGCATTACGGCCTGCGTGCGCATGACCTATCGCCGGCACAACGGCGATGTGGTGTTCGAGGAGCCGCCCATCGATGGGCCGGTGGATCCCCAGTGTCCCCACGGCGGCTTGCCCCTTCCCCCCCAGGGGGCGATCCTGCGCAACCAGGCGAACATGACTCAGGAGTTGCCCGAACAGTTCGAGGGCTCCCTGATCATCGACCTCCTGGACAACGAGGTGCCCGCCAGCAAGCAGTTCGTGGCGGCGACCGCCGACATTTTCAACAGCGAGCGGGCCAACTTTGCCTCCTACAAGGGCCTGGGATGGAGCCCTCCCGATACGGGCGAGCTATCGACCACGGTGCTTTTGCCCCTGATCTTCCGCAACTTCGGCTACCTCAACGGCTGGAACACCCACTATCAGATCATCACCGTCGATCCGTCTCAGGCGGCGAACGTGACGGTGACCTACTGCTGCGACAGCCGTCTGGCCGGGCCCGGCGGCTCCTTCCAGAAGACGTTCAGCGTGCAGGCGTCAGCCATCGTCTATCAGGCGCTGGAGGAGGAGTTGCCCAACGACTTCGTCGGCTCGGCCATCGTCACCAGCGATCAGCCCATCGCCGTGGTGGACATGATGGCCTGGACGTTCCTGGATAAGGCCACCTTCGGCACCTTCGTCGGCGTCCCCCAGGCGGCGGCCTCCACCACCGTCTGGGTGCCGGTCGTCTACAAGGACTTCGGCTGGAAGGGGCCAACGGGCACCGCCGACGGCTGGAACACCTGGTTCCAGGTGCAGGTGGCCGACGGCGGCACCGCCAACGTGCGCATCACCTACCACGGGGCCAAGCTGGCGGGCGGCTCTGTCAGCTTCGACGCCAGCGTGACGGGCTCCCAGACTTTCTACCAGCACATCGAGCCGCTGCTCCCCGATGACTTCGAGGGGGCGGTGGTGGTCACCTCCGACAAGCCTATCGTGGTGGTGGCCGGCATCACCTCTGACGCCTATGAGGGCGACACCGAGTCCATCTTCCTGGGGTTCGGGCCCGGGCCCTCCCCCGCGCCGTAGGTCGGTGGGAGCGTCGCCTAGGGCACGCCGACGTCCTCGGCCAGGCGGATGCTGCCGCTGATGGTGCGAACTCTCAGCTTGGGCACCGGTGCGCTTGGCGTGCTGCCTCCCGCTTCCCACTTTCGGACGGTCAAGTCTGAGCGGATGGAGCCGGTGCGGGACTCTGCGTCGAGCATGAAGCGAGAAGTGCGCGGCAGGACAAGGCGCACGCTGCCGCTGACGGTCCTGACGGAGGTATCGCCCTCAATGGGGCCACGATAGGTTAGCGAGCCGCTCACCGAGGAGAGGTCCATAGCGCCAGTGCAGCGCTCGATCTCCAGGTGGCCGCTGATGGTGCCCGCGCGGAGGGGGCCGCCGATATCGGTGGCCTCAATGGAGCCGCTGACGGCCTCCAGGCGGGCGCCGGCGCCGCAGGTGGCGAGGCTGATGGAGCCGCTGGCGCTGGCGGCGTGAACCTCGCCCCCTACGTCCCGCAATTCAATACTGCCGCTGGCTGCACTAGCCTCCACCCGGGATCCCGCTGCCACGACTTTCAGGGAGCCGCTGGCGCTATGCACCTTGACCGCTTCCCGGACGTGAGCGACGTGGATGGAGCCACTGCGGGTCGAGGCGCGAAGGTCGCTCCCCAGCTTCGCCGTCTCGATGGAGCCGCTGCGGCTGTCGAGTTCGACGCCACCGTCGATCTCGCTGGCCCTGACGTCGCCGCTGCGGCTCTCCGCCCTCAGCGAGCCGGACCTGGGCATCCATACCTCATAGTCGATGCGAGGACGGCCGGAAAACAGGGTCAACAGACCCCCGTAGCCGCCGCCGGTCGGCGCTTCAATGTAGACGTCATTCCCGAGCTGGCGGATGCCGGCCGCCACGTCGTCCACGTAGGGCTGCGCGTCTCTGGGAGGGCCGGAGTAGCGGACCGTGGCGATTACCTTCACCTGCAACCGCTCCCAGCCGAGGACAGAGGTGCGTCCGGATCGGTTGGCGATGGTGACGGCGACGGCAGCCTCGACCTCCAGAGTGCGTTCGACGGTTGGCTCCGGCATGGCGAGTGGACGCTACGCTTCGTCCGTCGGCTCCCAGCCCACGAAGCCGCGGAGGCTGCGGCCAACCCAGGGCCCTTCCCCTTCGCTGGCGCGCGCGGCCCCACCGACGGCGCGGGACAGGTGATTGATGATCCAGGTGTTGAGGGAAAGGGCGCCCAGGGCGGCCGCGTCTGAGATCGCCTTCTTCAAGTCCGGCGGCAGGCGCAGGGTCAGCTTCTCTATCTCCCCGCCTCGCTCCAGACGGACGCGGGCCAGTTCCTCGTCAGCGCGCTCCTCCGCTCGACGGGCCACTTCCAGGTGCAAGGCGCCGCCCCGCTGGACGAGCCGGGCCTCCAGTTCTCCCTGGGCGGCGTCGTTGATCTCGTCCACGATCTCGGAGAGGAGGCCCCGGGCCGCCCTCTCCAGATGGATGGCGGAGGCGCGAAGGAAGCGCTCGGCGAACTCCCGCTTGTCGGCGTCCTCTACCAGCTCCAGGGCCTGCTCCTGAGCCAGGATCAGGGGCGTCAGGTCGATCTCCATGGTTGCACCTCAGAGAATTTTCCTGCCAATTTTACACCACACCCTCTTGACAAACCAGCGTCGTGGCGTCATAATGACCTCATTGTGACCTCATTATAGCGTCTCAATCACCGATAGTCAAGCCTGTTGGGAGGATATCATGTGGAACGGTTGGGTGGAAATGCTGGTGGTTCAAGTTCAGGAGGAGCGCCGCCGCGAGGGCCTGCGCGTGATGCAGGTGGCGCAATGCCGGGGCCAACAACCTGCCAGGAACTGGCGACCGTCGCTGGCCCGCTTCTTGGCTAGGCTGAGCTTGCGCATCGACGCTGGCTCCGCCCTGGGCACTCTGTCGGCTCCCAGGAACGGCGCCCAGGCCCGTCAGGGAGGGAAGCCATGAGGGAGGGCTTCTCCGGCGTTGAGTTCTGGACGCCCTTGGGCGGCATCGCCATCGGCCAGGGCTACAGCCAGGTCGCCGGCGAAGGCTACTTTCAAGGGCTGGCCATCGAGACGCCCCTGG
>JAUYDU010000346.1 GCA_030691665.1 Chloroflexota bacterium | reverse complement strand
GCTACCCACAGCGAGGACAACTGCCCCGGCTACAGCCCGGACCAGATCCCGCCTGTTCTTCAAGGGCTTGAGAAGAGGGAAGAGATCGCTCGGCGCCATGGGGTGAAGCTGGTCAATCTCTTGTCCGGGGCACCCGAGCACATCTTCTTCTGGGTGATCGAGGCGGACAGCGTGGCTAAGGTGGACATGTTCCTCACGGAGGCCACACCCTTCCGCCAGGCCTTCCGAGTGACCCCGGTGGTCACGGGCGACGAGATGGTGAGCCTGGCCAAGAGCCTCATGGCCCAGGCCTAGGCCACCCCCCAGGGCCGGAACCGAAACGCTCGAGGCTGTTGAGAAAACCCCCTGTTCGCCCTTCGGCAGGCTCAGGGCTGGCTCTTCGAGGCTCGGCGGCTTCCCCCACCTGCCCCACCACCCTTCCCCGCTGGCTTGGTGGCCGCAGTCTTGGCTGAAACCAGAGGGCCGGTGGGGGTCTTCGCCGAGGCCATACGTCTGGTTGCGATCGCTCTCGCTGTTGTCTTCGCTTGAGCTGCCGTCGTGGCTTTCGGCGCGGCTCCGCTCTTGGCTGGTGGCTGGGCCCCTTCGACAGGCCCTTCGGCTGTGCTCAGGACAGGCCCTTCGGCTACGCTCAGGACAGGCTCAGGGCTGGCCTTGGCCTGGGCTCTGCCTTTCGCCAGCGGGGGCTTCACCGCTGCCTTGGGCCGGGCCGCCGCCTTGGGGCGGCTCGGCGTCCTCCCCTTCGCCGGCCTGCTGGCCGCGGGCTCTGGCTCAGGCGGCGCTTTCGCCTCTCTCCTGGTTTTCGCTGCTGCCTTCTGTTCGGCCGCCTCGGCCAGCTCGATGCTGGCGATGGCGGCGACGGCGTCGCGGGGGCCCACGTCCATGAGCGTTACGCCCATGGTGGCTCGCCCCTGGCTGGCGATGCTGTCCATGGGGGTGCGGAGGACGATGCCGACCTCCGAGATGATCATCAGTTCTTGCTTAGAGTTGACCATCCGAGCGGCCACCAACTGGCCCCTCTTGTCATCGACGTTGAACGTCCTGACGCCCTGGCCGCCTCGACCGTGCGTCGGGTACTCCTCAAACGGGGTGCGCTTGCCAAAGCCGTTGCTGCTCACCACCAGAAGCTCGTGCTGGGGGCGGGCGATCTCCATCCCCACCACGCGGTCGCCGGGCGCCGGGCGGATGCCCCGCACGCCGCCGCTCTGGCGAGAGGCGGAGCGCAACTGGCGCACCGGGAAGCGCAAGGCCTGGCCGGCAGCGGTCACCAGGATCGCCTGGTCGTCGTCCCGCGCCAGTTGGGCCGCTACCAGGGCGTCGTCGGGCTCCAGGTCCATGGTGATCAGGCCGTTTCGGCGGACGGAGGCAAACTCGCGCAGGGCTGTCTTCTTGACCTCGCCCTTCTCGGTGGCCAGCACCAGGAACTCCTGGTCGCCGCCGTTGGTGGCTACCACCGCCGTCACCCGCTCGTTCTGCTCCAGGTAGATGATGTTGATGAGGGGGATGCCCCGCGCCTGGCGCGATTCGTCGGGCAGCTCGTAGGTCTTGACCTGGTACACGCGGCCGCGGTCGGTGAAGAACAGCAGGTTCTGGTGGGTATCGGCGACCATGATGTGGCGGACGGCGTCGCCCTCGCGGCGGGGAACGCCGATCTTGCCGCGGCCGCCCCGCCGCTGCGCCCGGTAGATCTCCAGGTCCATGCGTTTGACGTAGCCGCGGGTGGAGAGGGTGACCACCATCTCCTGATGGGGGACGAGGTCCTCCTGGCTGAAGTCCTCCGGCTCCTGATCGACGATCTCGGTGCGCCGCTCGTCGCCGTACTTCTTCTTGATCTCCTGGGTCTCCTCCTTGATCAGGTAGTCGATCTTGCGGGGGTTGGCCAGCAGGTCTTCCAGGTAGGCGATCTGCTTGATGATCTCGGCGTACTCGTCCTGGATCTTCTGGCGCTCCAGGCGGGCTAGGCGCCGCAACTGCATGTCCAGCACAGCCTGGGCCTGGCGGTCGCTGAGGCGGAAGGGCGCCTGCATCAGGCGCTCTTTGGCCTTCTCGGCCGACTCCGAACGGCGGATGGTCTGGATGATCTCGTCCAGGTGATCCAGGGCGGTGAGCAGCCCCACCAGGATGTGCTCTCGCTCCTTGGCCTTGGCCAGATCGAACTGGGAGCGGCGGCGGATGACCTCCCGCCGGTGGTTGATGTAGCTCTCCAGGATCCTCTTGAGGCTGACGGTGCGGGGCTGGCCGTCCACCAGAGCCAGCATGTTGACGGCGAAGGTGGACTGCATGGGCGTGTGCTTGAAGAGGGCGTTGAGGATCTGGCGGACCTGCCCCTCGCGCTTCAGCTCGATGACCACGCGGATGCCGTGGCGGTCCGACTCGTCCCGCAGGTCAGCGATGCCATCGATGCGGCGCACCTTGACCAGGTTGGCGATCTTCTCTACCAGGGCCGCCTTGTTCACCTGGTAGGGGAGTTCGGTGATGACGATCTGATAGCGACCACCCTTGGCCATCTCCTCGATGTGGGTGCAGGCCTGCATGACGACGCGGCCCTTGCCCTCGGCGTGGGCGGCCTTGATGGCGTCGCGCCGCTCGCTGCCGTCCTCGGCCCGCGTGCGCTCGTAGCGGAAGATGCGGCCGCCGGTGGGGAAGTCCGGCCCCTTAACGATCTCTGCCAGGTCAGAGGATGAGGCTTCCGGCGTCTCGATGAGATGGGCCATGGCGTCACACACCTCGCTCAGGTTGTGGGGCGGGATGTTGGTGGCCATGCCCACCGCGATGCCGGAGGCGCCGTTCACCAGCAGGTTGGGCAGGCGTGAGGGCAGCACCGTGGGCTCTTTCAGGCTGTCGTCGAAGTTGGGGACGAAGTCAACGGTGTCCTTGTCGATGTCGGCCAGGGTCTCCTCGGCGATGGCGGACAGGCGGGCCTCGGTGTAGCGCATGGCCGCTGGCGGGTCGTTGTCTACGCTGCCGAAGTTGCCCTGGCCGTCCACCAGGGGGTAGCGCAGGGAGAAGTTCTGGGCCAGGCGCACCATCGCCTCGTAGACGGGGGCATCGCCGTGGGGGTGGTACTTGCCCAGCACCTCGCCGACGATGCGGGCG
>JAUYDU010000340.1 GCA_030691665.1 Chloroflexota bacterium | reverse complement strand
AGCCCTCGGGAGCCGGCCCCCGAGGGCTCCCCCTCTCAGCCGGAAGCGGAGGGCGAGGTAGGGCTAGCTAGAGGAGGCACGCAATGTACGCCAGAGCCTGTCCAAGATGCCGTGGCGACCTCTTCCTCCATTCTGACGGCTTCGGTTCCTACCTTGGATGCCTCCAATGCGGCCACACTCAGTACCGAGAAGAGGACGCGCAAGAGTTGTCTGGGCTGTTTGCACATCTCAGCCAGAGCCTGGCGGACTTGCACTCGAGGGCGTGCCCAAAGTGCAGTGGCCACATGTTCCTCGAGCGCGGCGGCAAGCCAGCATTTCGCTGTACAGACTGCGACTACGTCCTGCGACGTATCGACAAAGAGAAACGCTCGATCACGTACGAAAAGCTATTGGCGTGACCAGGCGGGAACCTGGTTGATCTCTGCGGGTTGAAACCCGCAGCTTCCATCCCCGTCGCGGACCTATCTGCCAGCAGGTTCGGATTTCTATGCCGCCCCGACGTGTGAGGGCGATGCTGAACAGTTAGCGGCGGCTACTCCTGGACGGGTGGGGTGTTGGTGCGGGGGCCGGAGTCTGCGTACTTCGAATCGACTTTCGTCTGGACCTCAGCGATACTTGCCCCCTCGCGTTGCCACTGGACAGCGTCGACGGCGATGTCGGCGCAGATGGTGCAATAGGCCGCGTGCTCGTCGTAGGTCCCATCGGGGTTGACGAAGCACTGGTACAGGTTCTCGTGCGGCACAGCCAGGTTGGCGCAGCCACAGTAGCAGGGCATCTTTTGGAACAGAGCCTTGTTCTCGAGGGCCAGCGCATATCCCATGTAGCTCTTGTCGGACGTGTAGACGAAGTCGGGGAAGGAGCGGGTCTGGGGCCGGCCGTCGTCCGGCTGCTTCTCCGCGGAGCCCGACTGGCAGGCAGCGCCAGCCGCCGCCAGGAGCAGGCCGAGGGCCACCAGAGCGATCATGCTCCTCGATAGGCGCTTCATGGCTCACCAGAGAGCCTTGACCTGAAGCTTGTGCACAGGCTCGACCGGATCATTGCAACGCACCGTGATCTCGAACAGATGGGGCCCCTCCATCCCCGCGTGCATGACGAAGTTCTCCAAAGAGATCTTGCTCTTCTCGCCTGGCTTGATGGTCGTAGAACCTACGACCGGCGTGAACGGTCAGCATCCCTCCAGCAGTTTTACGTCGACGTCTGTGATCTGGAGGGTCGCATCACCGACGTTAGTAAACTCAAAAGCGTATCTGACAGGCACATCCAGGGGTACCTTGCCGAAATCCACGGCCTGAACCGCGAAGCGCATGCGGGGGCCACCCTGGTAGGAGGTATCGCCGCCAGCAGGGGTCACCTCCGCTACGGGACGGACGGTGGGCCCCTCCTGGCTCTTCCCTTGGCCCACCACCACGACTGCGATCAGGACCGCGGCCAACGCAACGACCAGGGCTACCGTCCCCAGGCCCACGAAAAGGCGGGCGAGCCTTTTTCGCGTGGGTGTCGTGGCCGGTTTCCTTCGTCTAGGCTTCGTGGACATGTTCAGGGCCTCTCGTACTGTGAATTACGGGCGCAGCAGGCTGCGCCCCTACACCGCCTAGCCGCGGATGGAGCGGCGGATGACGCCCATGAGCTCGCGGATCATCTCTTCGCCGCGCTCGTTGCGGATGGCGTCGGCCACACAACCCTCGATGTGATCCTGGAGGAGCATAAGCGCCACCTCATCGGCGGCGTGGCTGAGGGCCGTCAACTGCTGGATGATGTCCGGACAGTAGCGGTTCTCCTCGATCATTCGCTCGATGCCGCGCGCCTGGCCCTCGATCTTATGCATCCGCTGCAAGAGCAGATCCTTCTCCTTGCTGTATCGGTACTGGTGGACCGTCCTCGCCGCTTGCACCATCTTCAATTCCTCGCAGTTCGTGCCATCAACGGATAAACATATACTAGCATACAGTAGCCGCGGATTGCAAGTTGATTTCTGCGGGTTGATCGTCATGAACAAAATGATCCGACACAAGGCAGGGCTGAAGCCCTGCAGCTACGTCCCCTCTCCCCTCAGCTCCGTAGCTGCAGACCTTTAGGTCTGCCTGCAGTGGGCCGTCCCACCATTTAGTACTAGGAGCAGGGCGGAAGCCCTGCGGCTACGGCGACTGGCTGACATAAAATCCGTTTCGCTTGTTGACTCGTGCGCTGTGTTGGTGTATACTTCCCCGTAGTATCTGCTGGGAGACCAGACCACCACATGGGTCAGAGGTATGTGGCGGGGAGGGATGAGGACATGAAGAAACCTGAGATCAGGCACCACCAAGGGCGGGGGACGATTCTTTCCTGGTGGCGAGCATTTGGTTGGCGACGGAAGGCGGCCACGCACAGCGACGACGGGGGCGGCGCTGCCATCCACAACATGGCTAGGGGTCGTATTGAGGAAGGGGCGGCTGAGGTGGGCGAGCTAGAAGCGACCGCAGGGGTGGCAGAACCGGCCGCCGTGGAGGCGGAGTCGATCGAGACGACAGGCGGAGCCCCTGAGCCGGTAGAGCCAGCGGGGCGAGGGCAGTGGCTCCTGTGGGGATCGATTGCGGCGGGGGTTATCTTGTTTGGGGCCGGTTTCTTCGCCGCCGGGTTCGCCACCCGCGTCATGGTGGAGGGCGGCTCGTCCTCTTCCTCCACCGAGGGCGACGCCCTGACAGCAGCGGTCCTCCCTGAGAAGGGGGTAACGGTACAGGCGCGCTGGGGAGACGTTATGCCCAAACTGGTAGAACTGGGGGTCATCGACCTGGAGAAGTTCAAGGCGGCGGCGGCGCAGGCAGGTTCGCCTCTGACCCCCGAGCAGTTGGCCATTCTCACCGAGGGATCGGACGAGAATCTGACGATCAGCGCCCAGAATGCACACTTCATGGTGAACGCGCTGTGGGCCATAGGGCTGGCCAACAAGAACGCCATCCTGGAGCAGGGGCTAATGGCCCAGCAGGGGTGGGACAAGAGAGGCAACTACGCCGCCACCGGCGGCTGGACCCTGGGGAAGCAGCCGGGGGGAGAGTACGTCAGCGCCTTCGAGGTCATCCCTCTGACGCCGGAGCAGCAGGCGATCGTCGAGGAGGTAGCCTACAACTCCTACCGCCCCTGCTGCGGCAACCCCACGGCCTTCCCAGACTGCAACCACGGCGCTGCTGCTCTTGGCCTTGCCTATCTGATGGCGTCCCAGGGCGCATCGGCGGACGAGATATTCGAGGCCGTCAAGAGCTTCAACGCTTTCTGGTTTCCTCAGCAATACTACACCCTGGCCGTCTACTTCGACCGCCAGGGCACGTCATGGAAAGATGTAGACCCTCGCGAGGTCGTTGACCGCGAGCACTCCAGCTCGCGAGGCTTTGAGCAGGTGCGCAACCAACTGGAACTAGAGGGAGCGCTGCCCCAGACCGGCGGGGGCGGTAGCAGCTGCGGGGCCTAGACGGCGCCTCTCCAGCGAGCAGGCAACTCGTTAGGTTGTGGTGGATTTCCACGACCCCAGCCTGAAGGCTGGGGCATCGAAGTCAGGAGAGCCACAGGTCTTAGTCCATCAGCAGGCCACCATTGACGTCGATGGTGGCCCCCACGATGAAGCTGGCCAGGGGTGAGGCCAGGAAAGCAACAACGTTAGCCACCTCCTCAGGCTTGGCCATCCTGGCCAGGGGCGTGCTGTCGAGCATGCGCTGCCGCCGCTCAGCGTCCATGGCCTGAGCCATCCTGGTGTCCACGAGGCCGGGAGCGACCGCATTTACGTAGATGCCGTGGGGAGCCAGGTCTTTGGCCACCGCCTTGGTAAAGCCGATGAGGCCAGCCTTGGAGGCCACGTAGTTGGCGTCGGTGTGGCCTGACTTGGCGGCCACAGAGGCGATGTTGATGACCCAGCCCCGTTTGCGGGGAATCATGTACGGGAGCACAGCCTGGGTCATCAGGAACGGCCCCTTGAGATTGATATCGAGCACCTGGTCCCACGCCTCTTCGGTCATCTGCGCTATGTGATACCTGGCGGCCACTCCCGCGTTGTTCACCAGGACGTCGATGCCGCCGTAGTGGTCGACGAACTGCTTGACCGCCCGCTCCACGCTTTGCCGGTCGCTGACGTCGGCCTCAATGGCCATGACCTTGCCCACGGCCGACAGCTCCCGGACAAGAGCCTCCAGTCCCTTCAGGGAGATGTCGAGAAGGCCGACATAGGCCCCCAGGGCCAGGAACGTGCGGGCGATGGCCTGGCCGATGTCGCCCGTGCCTCCCGTGATCAGAACTGTCCTGCCGGCGATGCCGAGGTCCACAACAAGCTACCTCTAGAAGATGCCCAGCTTGGGCAGGGCGTAGGCGGTGCGCCATCCGTCGCTGCCCGGCTCCTTGAGGAAGGGAGCGAGCTCCTCTTTGGTGCGCAGGGTGATCTTGTCGACGGGCGGTAGCTGGCCGGCTGGGTATCGCTCCAGGATCTCGTCCTGCAAGAGGGTGAGGTAGCGGAGGATGGCGGCAATCGCCCTCTTGGCCTTGCGGGCGTCGGCGAGGGTGGCCTTGCCCACGATGCCCTCGGGGGTGGCGTGTATCTCCAGGGCCATGTGCCCCTGGCCGTCGCTCCACTCGCTGGGCCTGCCCAGATTGCCAACCGCCTTGTCCAGATGGTAGGCGGGCAGGTACAGCTCGGGCTCGGTGTCGACGGCTTGAGCCATGTCCACCAGTTGGGGGAAAAGGAGGAGGCCGAGAGACGTCTCCGCTTCGTCGGCGTGGACGAAATCCGTATCGAAGGGGCCACCTCGGTCCTTGGTGCGGAAGAACTCCCTGACGGCGCAGTGCCAGTCGAGGGCGCGGAAGATGCCCGGCAACTGGTTCTCCAGGCAGAACTCCTGCACGGCCGCCTTGACCAGCCAGAAGTGGCCGTGGTTGTTGACCAGGATCTGCTTGCGGAAGCCATCGTTCCACAGGCCGAACATGACGTCCTTGAGGAATTCCTTGAAGACGTTGGGCCTGATGACGACCGTCCCCGGCATCCCCAGGTGATGGTGAGGATGCGAGCCGTAGTTGAAGGGCGGCAGGGCGAGGTTGACCGGCCTTCCTCGCTTCAGGTCGTAGCGGCGCACGCCCTCCAGGAGGGAGGTCACCAGGAGGGTATCGAAGGCGCTCACGGTGTGGGGGCCGTGGTTCTCGCAGGAGCCGATGGGGATGAAGACGAGGTCGTTTAGGCTTCTGTTCCGCTGAAGCTGGTGGCGGACGGTGTTCTGAATATAGCTTCCCTCCAGGCCGAGCTCGGGGGGAGAAGGTATGCCGTATTCTGTGAGGATGGCGTCGATCTCCTCTTCCGAGGCCTCCCAGACCTGCTTCTTGAGGAGGCCCACCGGGGAGTTCTCAAAGGCGAGCCCTACCGCCCCGTGCACCTCGAACCAGGCGTCCAACTCCCCTGACATCTCGTCCTCCCTTCCATCTCCGCTAGAAATCGGTGACGGTCACCTTGCACTGCTCCTTGTCGGTGCGGAGAGCGCACAGGTAATCGGGCGCCTGGTCGATGGAGATCCTCTGGGTTATGAGCTGGGTCAAGCCCGAGGAAGCGGCCATCACCTTGAGGACGCTGGGGAAGATGCCGTGGCCGGAGTGGCCCTGAGAGCCGACCAGGGATGCCCGCCGCACCTGGAAGACTTCGCCGTCGAGCGGTATGGGGCGGTCGGCCCTGCCGACGAGGACAACGACGCTGTTCAGGGCCTTCCCCTCCCAGATGCACTTCATCATCTGAGGGAGGGTCTTGTCAGGGGCGCCGGCCGCCTCCAGGTACAGCTTGGCTCCCTCGCCGCCAGTCAGCTCCAGGATGGCTTCCGCCACATCCTGCTCGAGGGGGTTGAGGACATGGTCGGCCCCCAGTCGCCGGCCCAGGTTAGCCCTGACCGGCGCTGGCTCGGACAGGATGACCTGGGCGGCCCCGGCCCGCTTGAGGAGGAAGACGGCGGCCAGGCCGATGGGGCCGCCGCCGAAGACGACGGCGTTGTCGCCGGGCAGGAGGCCGCCGCCCCTGACGAAGAGGGCGTTGTAGGAGACGGAGAAGGGTTCGGTCAGGCTGCCGACCAGGTACAGCTCGTCGCTGCCAAATCTATCGCGCAGGCCCTCCAGGCTCCACACCTGTCTGGCCGGCACCTTCACGTACTGTGCCAGGGCGCCGTCGACGGTGAAGCCCAGCTCCTCGAGCCGTTCGCAGTGGTTGGGGTAGCCATCGGCGCAAGGCCTACAGGTGCCGCACCAGAGCATCTCCTCGGCCGTGACCGCCTCGCCCGGCGCGAAGACCTCGCCGGTCCGCTTGTTAAGGGCACGCCTGCCGGCCTCCACGACCTCGCCGGAGAACTCGTGGCCCAGGATGACGGGAAAGGCGGTCAGACCCGGATAGAGGGTATAGCCCGCTTCATCGGCCTGGGCCATGTGAACGTCGCTGCCGCAGATACCGCAGGCCCTGACCCTGATCACGACCTCCTCTTCGCCTGGGGTGGGATCGGGCTTGCTACACACGTCGAGGCGGGGATTACGCCAGACGTTGCTGCCCAGATAGGTTCGCTTCCTGTCGACGTCTTTCTTGCCGAGACGGAAATCGGGCCGGGGCGACCAGTCAGCGGACAATGTTAGCGTTTTCATAGCGGCGCCTCACAAGGAACCGTTGGCTTCACTCTAGCGGAAGCGGCACGGGTTCTGCCGTCCGCGCCGCCCGATAGCACGCCTCCACCAGCTCCACGGCCCGATACCCGTCCTCGGCCGAGACCGCTGGCTGGCCGCCACCGGTGATGGCAGCGAGGAAGAGGCGGTCCTCCTCGACGTATCCCCACCTGGCAGGCATGGGTAGCTGCGCCTGGTCGTGGGTCACCGCCGCTCTGCCCAGGCCGGAGCAGTAGGTCAGCCGCTCCATCTCCTCCGTTACCGCCGTGGCGTGGTCGCCGAACACCTCCACCCGCTCGAAGGGAAAGAGCCAGGTGGCGTGGGCAGAGGAGCAGAGGGTTGCCGTAGCGCCGGAGGCGAAGCTGATGAGCATGGCGAAGTCGTCCAACTGGTTGTAGCAGCTCTGTGCAGCCCGGCACATCACCTCCCGCACCTCGCCGAAGAGCCAGCGCGACATGTCCAGCAGATGGATGGTGGTCTCGTAGAGGAATCCGCCGGAAACCGCCGCGTCGGCTACCCAGGGCGGGCTGTGAAGTTCGCCGCGATTCATCTTCAGGTGGGCCCAGTGGGGCGTCAGCTCCCCCTTCTGGATCAGCTCCTTGAGAAGGCGATAGATGGGGGCGAAGCGGCGGTTGAAGCCCATCTGGTAGACGCCTCTGGCCGAGGACGCCGCCTGCCGCACCCGGCGGGCGTCGGCCAGGGTGGTGGCCATCGGCTTTTCGGCGAAGACGTGGACGCCAGCGGCGAGGGCGGCCAGGGCCGCCTGGGCGTGGAGGGCGTTGGGCGTGGCGATGTATACGGCATCCACGCCGCTCTCCAACAGGGCTTCGAGGGAAGGCATGACGGCGGCTCCTGTCTTGGCCGCGAGGGTAGCGGCCCGCTCGACGTCGGGGTCAACCACGGCGGTGATGCGCACGCCGTCCTCCCGCATGAGCACGTCGGCGTGGACGTTGTTTATGAAGCCAGCTCCCACAAGCCCGATGGCGACCAGGATTCACTCCCTCGACAGGCTCGGGACAGGTTCCCTCGACACGGCCATTTCGGATGCCATAATTGGAACCACTGCACCCTGAAGTGGGCGGCAGGCCCTTCGACAAGCCTGCCTGCCGGCAGGCAGGCTCAGGGCAGGCCCTGATGCAATCCTGCCTGGTCGCTAGGGCTCAGTCAAGCCGTGTCGTGTTTCGTGACACATGGGAAACAAGGGGATGGACAGGACAAGCGAGAAGCAAGCAACCTTTTTGTCGGACAGACCTTTAGCTCTGTCCCTACGCTCCTGTAGACCAAACTCGTAGGGACAGACCTTTAGGTCTGTCCAGAGGGCTACCCGGTCTCCGCCAGGAGCCGCTGGACCTCTTCCGTCAGCTTACCCTTCCTGACCTGGCCGAAGAGTTCGCCTACCACACGGCCCCGGCTCATGAAGAGGAGGCAAGGCACGGAGCGTATCTTGAACCGTTCGGGGATAGCGGGACTGGCGTCTACGTCCAGCTCCACAAGCTGGAGCTGCCCGGCGTATTGTGCGGCTACCTCGTCGAGGAGCGGGTCCATGGCCTTGCAGGCGCCGCACCAGGGAGCGGTGAACTCCACCATGACGAGCCTGTCTGGCTGGTTCACCACGTCGTCGAAGTCGCCCTCCGAGGCATACAGGCGGTAGGGTGTGAGCTCATGGGGCGTAACGGTTCCGACCTGACGAGGGGCTATCGCCAGCACCCGCCCCCGGCGCACGGGCTGGCCGCAGCAGGTGATGGGCCCGCCGTCGGCAAAGGCATCGACGGTGATCTGGGTGCCGCAGCTTTGGGCGCAGATGTAGGTTAGACCCGCCTTGTAGGTGATCTGCTCCGTCTCCATGTCTAGACCTCCATTCTCTCTTGTATCGAGCGGCGTGAGCGTCGAACACGCTAGCCGCCGAAGGCATGGCCTCGCCTTCCATAGAGGTGAGCGCGGGAACGTGGCATCAGAACCACCGCCGCAGCCAGTTCCACTCGAACAGCATCCTGCCCCAGTGCCATCTCCGGCCCGGGCCGTGCAGCTTGACCGCAGGCATCGGCTCGGCGTAGAAGTTGCCGCTGCCGTAGGCTCCCTTGCCGTACCCCGTCTCGATAAAGCATGACCCGTCGCCACCAAACCGCCTCTCGGCCGGTTTGCCGCCGATGTCAGCAGCAATGTTGTCGGCCACCACCTCGGCCTGAGCGTGGGCGAAAACGCCGGCTTTGGGCAGCATCAGGCCCGAGGGCAGCTTGATGGCGG
>JAUYDU010000339.1 GCA_030691665.1 Chloroflexota bacterium | reverse complement strand
ATCCCCCTGCCCAGGCTCGACCGCCGCCAGATCCGCCTCTTCGCCCAAACCCTCGTCCACCGCCTCTACCACCCCTCAATTCAATCAACCAAAAACCGCCGCCAAACGGCCACCCCAGATACAGTGGCGTCAAGAAATTCGCCAACACAATCAAACCCGTCAGATACGGCCATCCGCCCCAAATAGCAGGGCCGCCCCGATGGCGATCGGGGCGGCCCCGGTTCTAGGTTCTTGTCGTAGTTGCAGGGCTTGCGCCAGAGGCGCATCCCGCCGCAGGCGGGAAAAGCCCTGCAGCTACGCCGGCTTTCCCTCGCTAATACTCCATGGGCGGCATCGCCGACTGCTGCATCGCCGGCGGCTCCGGTATCTCCGCCAGCAGCGCCTCGGTGGTCAGCACCAGAGCTGCGATGGAGGCCGCGTTCTCCAGGGCCGAGCGGGTCACCTTCACCGGGTCGATGATCCCCCGCTCGAACAGGTTGCCGAACTCGTCCTTCTCGGCGTCGTAGCCCCACTCGGCGTCCTTGTGCTGGCGCACGGCGTTGACCACCACCGAGCCCTCGCGACCGGCGTTCTCCGAGATCAGGCGCAACGGCTCCTCCAGCGCCCTCTTGAGGATGCGAGCGCCGGTCATCTCATCGCCCGTCAGCTCCTTCTCCAGCTTGTCCAGGGAGGCGATGGCCCGCAGGGGGGCGACGCCGCCGCCGGCCACGATCCCCTCCTCCACCGCCGCTCGCGTCGCCGACAGGGCATCCTCCACCCGCAGCTTCTTCTCCTTCAGCTCGACCTCGGTGGGGGCGCCCACCTTCACCACCGCCACGCCGCCCGCCAGCTTGGCCAGCCGCTCCTGGAGCTTCTCCCGGTCGAAGTCGGAGGCGGCGTCCTCCACCTGGGCCTTGATCTGCTTGATGCGGTTCTGGATGGCCTCGTCGCTGCCGTGGCCCTCGATGATCACCGTGTCTTCCTTGGTGGCCACCACCCGGCGGGCGCGGCCGAGGTCGGACACCTGGGCGTTATCCAGTTTGCGGCCCATCTCCTCGGTGATGAGGGTGCCGCCGGTGAGGATGGCGATGTCCTCCAGGATGGCCTTGCGGCGGTCGCCGAAGGAGGGCGCCTTCACCACCAGGGCATTGAAGGTGCCCCGCAGCTTGTTGACCACCAGGGTGGCCAGGGCCTCCCCCTCGCAGTCGTCGCAGACGAGGACGAAGCTCTTGGTCACCTGAAGGGTTCGCTCCAGCACGGGGAGGATGTCGGCCACGGCCGAGATGCGCTTGTCGGTGACCAGGATGTAGGGGTCGTCGATGACCGCCTCCATCCGCTCGGGGTTGGTGACGAAGTAGGGAGAGACGTAGCCGCGGTCGAGCTGCATCCCCTCCACGAACTCGGTCTCCATGCGGATGCCCTTGCCCTCTTCCACGGTGATGACGCCGTCCTTGCCCACCTTCTCCATGACGTCGGCGATGATCTGGCCGATCTCCGGGTCGTGGCCGGAGATGGTGGCCACCTGAGCGATCTGCTCCTTGCCGGCCACCGGGCGGGCCATCTGGCGCAGGGCCTCCACCACCGTCTCCACCCCCCGCTCCAGGCCGTGCTTGAGGGCCATGGGATTGGCACCGGCGGCCACGTTCTTCATTCCCTCGCGGACGATGGCCTGGGCCAGGACGGTGGCGGTGGTAGTGCCGTCGCCGGCGACGTCGTTGGTCTTGGTAGCCACCTCGCGGGCGAGTTGGGCACCCAGGTTCTCGAAGGGGTCCTTGAGCTCGATCTCCTTGGCCACGCTGACACCGTCGTCCACCACCGCGGGCGGGCCGAACTTCTTCTCCAGGATCACATTGCGACCGCGGGGCCCCAGGGTGACCCGCAGGGCATTGGCCAGGGCGTCCACGCCGTCCTTGAGCTTGCGCCTGGCCTCCTCATCGAACACCAGCATCTTGGCAGGCATACCTCTCCCCTCCTTCAGCTACTTGAGACGAATGAGATGTCGGCCCAAACCTGCCTGCCGGCAGGCAGGCGGTGCGGCTAGCTCTGCAAGCGAGCCAGGATGTCGGCCTCTTTGAGGACCAGGTACTCCTCCTGATCGCCGGGCAGGATGCCGCGGGGCACCTCCTGGCCGGAGTACTTGGCGAAGAGGACGCGCTCGCCCACCTTGACCTCGATGGGCACCCGCTTGCCGTTCTCGTCCAGGCGGCCGGGCCCCACGGCGAGGACCTCCCCCAGTTGAGGCCTCTCCTTGGCGGTGTCGGGGATGACGATACCGCTGGCCCGCACCTCATCCTGCTTGATCTGCTTGACCACAACCCGGTCGCCGTAGGGAACGATCTTCGCCTTGGTGGCCGTCTTGGTGGCTGTCTTGGTCGCCATCAGCGTCCCTCCTCATCAGTTGCTCAGGACAGAGAATTTAGCACTCTCCTGAGAAGAGTGCTAAATTCTTAACCGCATCTTAGCCCATCGCCTCGCTGCGGGCAAGGGAAACCAGCAACCAACAGAAGCATTGAACAAAGTTTGTTCGCTCTTTGCTCCATCTTAGTCCATATATCTCGTTCTACATCCTGGTATCTCTTCTATCATGCCTTTTCTCCAATTCGCCGCTTCAGGGCTTGACCGCATACACGGAAACGTGTAAGATGCGGGTGATGGGGAGAGAGCCAAGGTCGGCAAAGCGCGGTCCAGCCTGGAACGCCTACCAGGTGAAGGCCCTGCGCCACTACCTGGGCCTGACCCAGGAGCAGATGGCCGAGGAGCTGGGCACCCGCCAGCAGACGATCAGTGAGTGGGAGAGGGGCCAGTACCGGCCGCGGGGCACCTCGGCCCGCCTCCTCACCCTGGTCGCCGAGCGGGCGGGATTCCCCTACCAGGTGGGGCAAGGGTCAGGGGTCGAGGGGGAGGAAGAGAAGGAGAGCACCTGATGAGCCTGGCGGTTCTCAGGGAGAGGTCAGCCCCCGCCTACGGCGGGACTGCCCCATCGTCTGCTACGGTGACCGTTGACCCACGTCCCTTCGACATGCGCCAGAGGCGCATCCGCCTCTGGCGGAAGCTCAGGGCAGGCCCCTTGGCCCTCTCCGAAGCTGACCTGGTGCAACTGTGGGAGGGGCAGCGCTTCCCGTCCCAGGCCCTGGTCGGCCGCGACGGCTCGCCCCTGCGGGTCGTCTTCCGCGGCCGCCCCTGCGCCGGCGGCCCCGGCCCGGACTTCCGCGATGCCGTCATCGCCACGGCGTCCGGCCAGGAGCTGCGGGGGGACGTGGAGCTGCACGTGCTGGCCAGCGCTTTCCGCCAGCACGGCCACCACCTGGACCCCGCCTACGACAACGTCGCCCTCCACGTCGTCTTCTGGGATGACGGCGGCGACACCCTCCTGGCCTCGGGCCGGCGAGCGCCGGTAGTGGCCCTGGCTCCCTGGGTCGCCCAGCGGGCGGAGGAGCTGTCCCGCTGGCTCTGCCAGCCCGCCCTGTGGCAGGAGCCCTGCCGCACCGCCAGCCAGCGGCTGAGTGCCGAGGCCATCGTTGCTACCCTGGACGGGGCCGGCGACCGCCGCCTCCAGGAGAAGGCCGTGGCCTTCCGTGCTGCCCTGGCTGAGGAAGACGCCGAGGAGGTCCTCTACCAGGGTCTCCTGGAAGCCCTGGGCTACAGCCAGAACCGCGAGCCCTTTCGTCGGCTGGCGCGGGCCCTGCCCTGGCGGGAGCTCCAGCGGACGATAAGGGGGTCGCCGCCGGCGGGGAGGGCTGTCACGATCAGGCGGCGGCTGGCGGACGCGGCCGAGGGCCTGCCCTGGCAGGCGAGCAGCCTGCGTCCAGCCAACCACCCCCAGCGCCGGTTGGCCGGCCTAGCCCATCTGGCCGAACGCTTCGCCGAGGGGGGGCTGCTGGCGGGCCTGCTGGCGCTGGTGCGGTCTGCCGAAGGCGACCCGACTCCCTTGCTGCGAGGGCTTCAGGCCCAGGAGAAGGGTCAAGCCCTCATCGGCTCTGAGCGAGCGGGGGAGATGGCGGTGAACGTGGTCCTGCCCCTGGCCCTGGCCTGGGCCGAAGAGCAGGGAGACGAGCCCCTGGCGCGGGCGGCCCTGGCCCTGTACCAGCGTTACCCCCGGCTCTCCTCCTACGGCATCCTGAGGACGCTGTATGCGGCCCTCGGCCCGCCCGCCGGCGCCCGTCGCCAGCAGGGGATGCTCTACCTCTTCCATCGCTACTGCCGTCAGGGCGGCTGCGGGAAGTGCCCGCTGTCGTAGGGGGAAGAGGGAAGAGGGAAGAGGGAAGGGGGAAGGGGGAAGAGGGAAGAGGGCCCCTCCCCTCCCCCCGTTCCCTGTTCCTACCCGATACGCAGGCCGGGCTGGACGTCCAGGTCCAGGCCATCCTGGTGACCGGCACGCAGGCGATAGTAGGCGCAGGCGGCGATCATGGCTGCGTTGTCGGTGCACAGGGAGAGGGGCGGCACCCGCAGGGGCAGGGGCGAGCCCTGTCTGCCGGCAGGCAGGCGCTGAGCCAGGGACTGGCGCAGGCGGCTGTTGGCCGCCACGCCCCCGGCCAGAAGGATCTCCGCGGCCTGATTCTCCTGGGCGGCTCGCACGGTCTTGGTCACTAGAGCATCCACCACCGCCTCCTGGAAGGCGGCCGCCGTCTCGGCGACCGGCGGTGCATCGCCCTCCCCCTGCACCAGGCGGAGGACGGCCGTCTTGAGGCCGCTGAAGCTGAAGTCGTAGGGGCCGGCCACGCGGGCCCGCGGCAGCCGCAGGGCCGGCGCGGCGCGGGCCACCCGCTCGATGGCCGGGCCGCCGGGGAAGCCCAGGCCCAGCAGGCGCGCCACCTTGTCGAAGGCCTCGCCGGCGGCATCGTCCAGGGTGTGGCCCAGGCGACGGTAGCGGCCGTGGCCCTCCATGATCACCAGGTCGGTGTGGCCGCCGGAGACGACCAGGCAGAGGGCGGGAAGGGATGGCTCGTCGCCTTCCACCAGCCAGTTGGCGTAGATGTGCCCCTCCAGGTGGTTGACGCCGACCAGGGGCAGGGAGCGAACCATGGCCAGGGCCTTGGCAACGTTCAGCCCCACTAGGAGCGAGCCAGCCAGGCCGGGGCCGTAGGTCACGGCCAGGGCGCCAAGGTCGCTCAGGGTGCAGTGAGAGGCGTCCAGGGCGGCCTCCACCACCGGGATGATGTTCTCCAGGTGCTTGCGGGAGGCCACCTCGGGCACGATGCCGCCGTAGCGAGCGTGGAGGTCGACCTGGGAGGCCACGATGCTGGCCAGAATGCGCCGGCCGTCCTCCACCACGGCGGCGGCCGTCTCGTCGCAGGAGGTCTCGATACCCAGGATGTTCATGGCTGGGAGACGGGCAGAAAGGCGACCAGGAGGGCAGCGAAGTCGGGCAGGTGCCGCACGCGGAGATAGAGCTCGGGGAGGATATCTTGGGGCTCGCGGGCGAGGAGGGCAGCCATCGCCTCCTCATCGGCGACGGAGGCCAGGGAGCTGGTGGCCAGAAGGAGAACATCTCCGGCGGCCACCTGATAACAACTGAAGGTGGGGTAGAACTCCTCGGCGATGCCGATGGGCTCGGCCGCCTCCGCCTCCTGCGGGGAGAGCACGAGGAGCTGGCCCTGCTGACGGCAGTAGGCCAGGGCCGGTCCGGCCTGGGCCAGATAGGCCTCTGCCCCGCGCAGGGCTAGGCAACTGGCGCCGGCGCCCACCCGGTGCTCCCGCAGGCTCTTCTCGTTCCAGTCTCGCAGGTGATTGTGGGCCGCCCGTAGGGAGGCCAGGAGGGCGCCCGTGAGGGACAACCTCTGCTGGCGGAAGAGACGGCCGATGACGGCCACCAGGGGCTGACAGAAGTCCTCGCTGCCCAGGGCGGACGGCTCCACCAGGACGTAGATGTCGGAGCCGAGGCCCCGACTGGTTGGGGGGAACATGCCCACCCAGGGCCCTTGCTCGCGGGCCTCGCCGCCGACGATGCTGAACTGGCCGACCCAGATCTCGGCAACCATTGTCTCGCCAGGATTATAGCACCCCGCCGAAGGCGGGCAGGGGTTTTCGGACCATCCCGCGGGTTTCAACCCGCGGCTTGCCAGAATCGCAAATTTAGTGCTGCGGGATTCATCCCGCAGGGTTAGGGGATCACCCACCGGTGGTGAACCAGTTACGTCGGGGTCGGCCCTTCGACTCCGCTCAGGGCAAGCTAGGAGGCGGCCTCCGCCTGAGGCGGATCGCTGGAGAGGGGGCGGATGCGATAGGTGCAGGCGCGCTGGCCGCGCAGCAGGCTCTGCACCAGGCGGGTATCGGCGCCGGTGAGCAGGCGCACGAAGTCGACGTGGAGGGCGCAGACCGCACTGTCCTGCTTGGCCACCTTGGTGAAGGGGCAGGTGTATTCGTCCAGGAAGAACTCGCCGTCCTTCTGCTCCCACTCCACCAGGCAGCCCTGCTCCTGCATGATCAGGGCCGTCTCCCTGACCCGACCGGCCAGGCTCTTGCCCTCCACCCGCTCCCAGAAGGGCTTGACCATCCGCTCGGCCACCCGGTGTAGGAGCTGGTAGAGGCGATCCCTCCCCTCGCTGGCCCGAATCTCTTCCAGGAGGGTGTTGGCCAGCTCGTCGTAGCTGCGGGGGAAGAGGCCCTCCGCCTTGTCAGTGAGGGTGTAGACCAAGGTGGGGCGGCCCACCCGGCCCCGCTCCTCCCGCGCCTGCACCAGGCCGTCGCGCTCCAGCACCGTCAGGTGCTGGCGGATGCCGGTGGAGGTGAGGGCAAGAAGCTGGCCCAGCTCCTTGACGGTGACGCGGCCGTGCCGCTGCAAATGCTCCAGGATCTCCTGGCGGGTGGTCTGCATATCGCTCTTGGTTTGCTCGGGGCGGAGAAGCTGCTATAGTGGCTTCGGGCCGGCGTGCCCGCTGGCGAGCAGGTTCGCTTAATTTAGACCGTTTGCAAACTAGATTCTACCACATCTGTCAAAAATTGCCAACCCCAGGGGAAAGCCATGATCGGTGCACCGTTGGTGGGTAGCTTCTTCCCGACCCCAGCCTTATGGTCATCAAGAAAATAAA
>JAUYDU010000549.1 GCA_030691665.1 Chloroflexota bacterium | reverse complement strand
ACCCTTGAGGTCAGCAATCACGACACGTCCTCCTTCATACTCACAGTTGTTGCGCTTTCGTCTGTCCAGCTACACGGTCAACTGGGGCTTCAGGTACGATAGCCAGAATGCCAGATCCTTGAGGTCGGTCTCGTCCACGTTGTCGCCCCTTCGGGTGCCAGCGTGCTTGATGACGCCACGCAGCTTCAGCACCTCCTTGGGTATCCTCATGCCAAGTTGGAGCCACAGTACCTGCACGGGGAGGGTCTGCAGGAGCATCCTGCGCGCGCCCTCCACTTCGCCCTTGTGGAACAGGTCCCACACCTTCACCTGGAGGTCCACCAGGTGGCAGGAGGACATCATGCCGCAGGAGCCTCGCTCCATCTCCTGCACCAGGTAGTACCCGCCGGAACCGCCGAACACGCCCTTCAGCACGCTCCCACCCTTGGCCAAGAGCCCTGAAATCATGTGGGTGCAGATGCCCGACTCCTCTGTCACGTACTGGATGCCGGGCATCTCTCTGGCCATCTGCACGATGAGCTCCACGGACATTACGTTGCCCGTGGGGCCGCCCTGGTTCTGCACGACGATGGGCAACGACGTGGCCTGGGCGATGCGCCCGTAGTAGGCGGGAATCTCGCTCTTCGGCATGTTGCTGGGCTTTGAGGGAATGCGTCCCCGGGTGCCGATGCCTCCTGCCAGCGCACCGCAGCGTGCCGAGATCGAGGCCGTCTTGAGGGAGACGCGCGTCCGGGATTAGCAAGACTGGCGTTGCTGGCTATCCAGGGGCCGGCCACTGGCCCGGCTGGATAGAGCTAACGCTCACATGGCGCCCCGGAGGCGGGGGTCCAGCGCATCGCGGAGCCCGTCGCCGAACAGGTTGAACGCCAGGACCGCTATGGTGATGAACAACCCCGGGAAGAACACCAGCCACCATCGAGGGATGAGGGAGGTAGCTGCGTCGCCCAACATCGTGCCCCAGGTGGGGGCGGGAGGAGGAACCCCTACACCAAGAAACCCCAAGGTCGCCTCGAGGAGGATGCACGTGCCCAGGTGCATGGTAGCCAGGACCAGGAAGGGGGCGATGCACTGGGGCCCGACATGGAAGACCATTATCCTGAGAGAAGATGCCCCTACGGCCCGGGCCGCTTCCACGTAGAGCGATTCCTTCACGGACAGCGCCACCGACCGGATCACTCTGCCCGTGATAGGGACCCTGGTGATGCCAATGGCGATGATGATGGTCCACACCCCGGCTCCCAGCGCCATCGACAATGCCAGCGCCAGGATGAGAGGAGGGAACGACAAAAGGATCTCCATCACGCGCTGGCTCCCCAGGTCGAATTTCCCGCCGATGTAGCCGCTGGCCAGCCCCCAGACGGCGCCTCCGGCGGTTCCCACCATCACCGCCGCCAGCGCCACGGAAAGTGAAATACGCGCCCCGTAGATTATCCTGCTTACAATGTCCCGGCCCAGGTAGTCCGTTCCGAAGGGTCGGCGAAGAGTGGGGGCGCGGGTTACGCTCTTGAAGTCCGGCTTGAGAGGGTCCTGGGGTGAAATCACGGGGGCCGCCACAGCCATCACCAGGAGCAACGTTGCTACCGCCCCCCACGCTGCGGCAACCGGTCGGCGCCGAGCGAAGCTCCGCAGGCCCCGGAAGCCCCTTTGTATCAACTGGACCCTGGCCACCTGCTCCATTCGTGTGTCCTCCGACCTTTACTGGCCTGTTGTCAACCCTTGAGTATGCGGCCGCCGCTTTGTGAAGGTTCTGGCTATCTGCTATTCCAGGCGTATTCGCGGGTCGATCACAGCATAGCTTATGTCCACGAGCATGTTGATGACCACGAAGATAAGGGCATAGAGAAGGGTAAGGGTCTGCACCACGCTCACGTCGCGTTCCACGGCGGCATCGACCATCGCCTTGCCCAGACCTGGCACACCAAAGGCCTTCTACACGGCCACCGATCCTCCCAGCAGGAATCCAAGGATCAGACCGCTCAGGGTGAGCACTGGGAGCAAGGCGTTGGGAAGGACGTGACGCATCAGCACCAGTTGCTCTCGCAAGCCCTTGGCCCGGGCGGTGCGCACGTAGTCCTCCCGCAGCACCTCAAAAAGGGAGGAGCGGACCATGCGGGCGATGGCCGCCGCCGACCCCACTCCCAGCACCGCCGCCGGGCCAATCACTATCTGGAAGTTGGCCCACGGGTCTCCCCAGAGCTGTATCACGGTGATGGGCGCCTTGTAGCCGAACCACTGAATCAGGAAGACCACGATGAGCAGCCCCAGCCAAAAGTGCGGTATCGCCAGCAAAAGGACGGCGAAGAAACTGGCCACACCGTCCGCCATCGAATTGGGCCGCAGGGCGCTGATA
This sequence comes from Chloroflexota bacterium, assembly GCA_030691665.1. GTDB lineage: Bacteria > Chloroflexota > Dehalococcoidia > SM23-28-2 > SM23-28-2 > JAUYDU01. Next base: position 171 of record JAUYDU010000549.1, on the reverse strand, counting down.
ATCCCCACCGGCAGCCCGACCAGCCACGCCAGTACTATCGCCAGGACGGCTATCTCGGCGGTGAGGGGGCCGCGGTTCAGCAGCATCTTGGACAACGGGTCTCCCCGAAGGAAGGACTCCCCAAAGCGTCCGGTGAAGACGTCCTTCATCCACCTGCCGTACTGAACGTGG
>JAUYDU010000499.1 GCA_030691665.1 Chloroflexota bacterium | reverse complement strand
CACCGAGCTCATCGAGGGGCCCACCGCCCTCGCCTTCGGCTACGACGACTTCCTGGCAGTAGCCCGCGCCTTCAGCGACTACCTGCCCACCGCGCCCCCCTCCTTCTCCATCCGCGGCATCTACCTGGACGGCCAGATCCTGCCGCCTCGCGAGCTCGCGGAGCTGGTGCGGCTGCCGTCCAGAGAGGTCCTGCTGGCGCAGGTCGCCGGACAGTTGCAATCGCCCCTGGCCACCCTGGCGGGCCTGCTGGAGGCGCCCTTGGCCGAGCTGGCGGGGCTCCTCCAGGCCGTCACCGCCCAGCTTCCCGGCGTCCTGGAGGCGCGCGCCCGCCAGCTAGAACAAGGGGGAGACCAGCCCCCGTAGGGGCGGAGCTTTAGCTCCGCCCAGAGCCGACCTGAAGGTCGGCTCCTACGCGGTTTGTTGCCATGCAATCATTTAGGGAAAGGAGACTTAGCAATGGCTAACAAGGTAGACCAGGTGCTCGACCTCATCAAGGACATGACCATCCTCGAGGTGCGTGACCTCAACAAGCGGCTCCAGGATGAGTTCGGCATTACCGCCGCGGCGCCCGTAGCGGCAGGCCCCGCCGTCACGGCCGCTGGCGCCCCGACGACGGCGACCGCACCAGAGGCCGAGGAGGAGAAGACCGAGTGGACGGTGGTCCTCAAGGACTTCGGCGCCAACAAGATCAACGTCATCAAGGCCGTGCGCGAGGTGACCACCCTCGGCCTTAAGGAGGCCAAAGACCTGGTGGAGAGCGCCCCGGCCACGGTCAAGGAAGGGATCGCCAAGAGCGAGGCCGAAACTGTTGTGAAAAAGCTCGAGGGGGCAGGCGCGACCGTCGAAATGCAGTAGAATAGAGCAGACGCGCCATGACCTGCTACGCCTGCGGCAAAGAGGCCACCCAGCGCTGTCCCCGCTGCGCCAAGCCCTATTGCCAGGAGCACGGCGATGACCTGTGCGCTGCCTGTCAGGACCCGGCCACCGCTATCCCATCCAGCACGGTGTTTCGGGGCTCCCTGCTGGCCCTTCTGGTGGCCTCCGTCCTTGCCCTTTGGCTCCTGATCCGGCCCCCCGGCCTGCCCGAGGAGGGTGGCCGGGAGGCCGCCCTGCCGCCAGCGACGGTCACGCCGGCCGCTCTCGCCACCACCCCCCTTCCACCCAGCCCGACCGCAACGCCCACGAAGACCGCTACCCCCGCACCCACCGGCACTCCCGCCGCCACCGCTACGGGGACGGCCTCGCCTACTCCCGCCGCCTCCCCTACGCCCGCCGCGTCGCCCACGCCCAGCCCCACCCCCAAACCACTCCCCTTCACCGAGTACGAGGTGCAGCAGGGCGACACCCTGTCCGCCATCGCCAGCCGCTTTGGCACCACCATCGACGAGCTTGTCACCATCAACGGCCTGGGCAGCCAGGACGTCATCCTCTCCGTCGGCCAGAAGCTCCTGGTGCCCGCCCAGCCTACCCCGACGCCAACCCCGGCGCGGGGCGGACTCTCACCATAGCGGCGGCCACGGGACGAGCCATGACCCCTGCCGACGCGGTCGAATATCGGCCCACCATCCATGACCTGCCGGCCTCGGAGCGCCCGCGGGAGAGGCTGCGGGAGCACGGCGCCACCGCCCTCAGCACCGCCGAGCTCCTGGCCATCATCCTGCGCACGGGTGCCCCCTCCGAAAACGTCCTCGCCCTGGCCAGCCGCGCCCTGGCTCGCTTCGGCGATCTCACCGGCCTCGCCAAGGCCAGCTTCGGCGAGCTGTGCGGCGAGCGGGGCCTGGGCGAGGCCAAGGCCGCCCAGGTGAAAGCCGCCCTGGAGCTGGGCCGTCGCCTGGTGTCCGCCCGCCCCGAAGAGCGGACGACCGTACACTCGCCCCAGGACGTGGCCAATCTCCTCGCTGCCGAGATGGGCCTTCTCGATCAGGAGCACCTCCGCCTCCTCCTCCTCAACACCAGGAACCAGGTCCTGGCCGTGCCCGAGGTCTACAAGGGCAGCGTGAACACCACCCAGGTGCGAGTGGGCGAGCTCTTCCGCGAGGCGGTGCGCGAGGGCTGCCCTGCCCTCATCGTCGTCCACAACCATCCCTCCGGCGACCCCACACCCAGCCAGGACGATGTGGACATGACCCGCCAACTGGTGGAAGCGGGCCAGCTCCTCGGCATCGACGTCCTCGACCACATCGTCATCGGTGGCCAGCGCTTCGTCAGCCTACGAGAGCGGGGCCTCGGCTTCCCTAAGCCCTAGAAGGAGCCTTCTTCCATGCCCGACTACCCCATCATCGACGCCCACGTCCACACCTTCCCCCGACCGGAGGTCGGCTGGCAGGCCCAGTCCGGCGCAGGGAACAGCGGCCACGCCGGCACCGTGGAGGAGCTCGTCGCCCTCATGGAGGAGGGAAACATCGCCCAGGCAGTCATGGTGAACATGACCCCGGTGTTCGAGATGCGCCAAGCCGCCCTGGCCAAGCTTCCCTCCGACCTATCGGCGGCCCAGCGAGCGCAGGCCGAAGAGCAGATCCACCAGGAGGTGATCGCCCGCTTGCAGCGGCGCAACGCCTGGACCTGCGCTGTCGGCCGTCAGCACCGGGGCCTGGTGCCCTACATCAGCCTCGACCCCTCCATGGGCGAGGCGACCCTGGTGGGGGAGATCGAGGCGCGGGTCAAGGAAGGGGCCAAGGGCATCAAGCTCCACCCGGCCAA
>JAUYDU010000457.1 GCA_030691665.1 Chloroflexota bacterium | reverse complement strand
AGAGGTTTGGGTCACGCCCGTCACCCGCAGGTTGGAAGGGGCGGCGGGCATCTGCACGCAGGCAGATGTGGTGCCGCCCACGTCAACCGAGGGACTTGATTTGCCCGAACCGTTGTAGGCATCCACCATGTAGATGTACGTATTACCGCAGGTGAGCGACGAGTCAGTGTAGCTGGTGACATTGGCGCCTACTGATCCGACCTTCACCCACCATACCACATCACTCCATCGGTAGACATTGAATCCGGTCTCGTTGTCGGAGTTGTCATTCCAAGCAAAGGTGATAGAGGTTTGGGTCACGCCCGTCACCCGCAGGTTGGAAGGGGCGGCGGGCTTGGTGGCCACGCCAAGAATCTCGATGGCCTGGTTCCCCATTCCGTCCAAGGCCGTCGCGAGATTCGAGTACGAGTAGTAGCGGCTCAACCCTTTCGCAGCCAGATTGGAATACCAATACACACCGTTGCCATCCCAGACATCAGGGTCGCGGACGATCACCCAGTTGCCGTCACTGGAAACGCCCTTTGCGACTACAAAGTGACCGCTAGTGTAACTGTAGAACCTGTCGTAATAACTTGCTGCATCGCTATTTGGCGTTAGGTAGTCGGACCTAGCTGGGATAGCCGACATGACAACGGGAACGATCACGATGTGTCCACGGATACTGATGGCATCCTTAACTGCATCCATGCCAGTGATGGTGGAATAGCCAACGCCCCACTGGCCCAAGGCATTCGTGAGATCGCTGACAGACAGTAGCGGGGAGTCAGTGCCAGTGCCACTGATGTAGCCTCGGATATCGCTGATGGGAATCCATTGCCCACTTTGAGCCCACCCTATGGCCATCGCCACTGCGGCAGGGCCACAGTTCGTTGATTTGCACGTCCCGCTGTCCCTCGCGCTCTGGTAGCGGTACGGCGTTAGCAGGTCCGCGAGCGGTGACTGAAGGTCATCAATGGAGGGCAGTGTCGGTTCGGAAGCAGTTGTCAGCAGCATGCGCTGAAGGCCAGCAGGGGATACGGCGAATATCGGTGACTTAGTGATCGGAACCATTGTGAGGAGCAAGACGCCGAAGATCATCATAACGACGTGACGAGAGTTCACGGCGTGTTATCGACAGCCTGCCCACGCCCTGGCGGGAGACCGGGTCGCGGGCGAGGTCGTCGCCCCCTATGTGCTGCTGTATGAACCGATAGATGGCCCGAGGACAGTTGGAGAATGAGGAGTGTTTTGTTCCGGTACCATTGTACCACAAGACGTTGCCGCACGTCAAGCGTTCACCCAGAAGGTAGCAGGTCCGCGAAAGAAGAGGCTCCTTGATGTTCTAGGATCCCGCACGATTCGCATTCGGCAGTCACCATGCCTGACCCCAAACGTACCATCGGATTCATCGGCCTGGGCATCATGGGCAAGCCCATGGCCAAACACCTGCTGGCGCGATACTGCCCCGAGAGTAGCATCGCCTACCGGCCCTTCGCGGACTTCACGAACGTCGCCGCGTCTCTCACGAGCTTGTAGCACGGACTTCAGTCCGCTTCCCAGTTGGAGACCAGGCGCCAGGGCGCCTGAATGCCCGCTGCGAACCCTGCGTGGCCCCCCTTGCGCTTCACTCGCCGCTGTGCTATGCTATGTGCATGAGCTACGAGCCCGCGTACCAGTTCGACCCAGCTGACTGGGAGGCCATACGCCTGACCCGGTCGCTGACCCCTGGTCAGCGCATCCAGCGAATGCTCCATGCCCGTGAGCTGGTGGCGGCGCTCGTGCGCAGCCGCCTTCGTGAGCACTTCCCGGGACTATCGGACCGCGAGATCAACTTGAAGCTGGTGGAGGAGCTCTGCGGTGACCAGCCAGGATTCCCCGGACCGTGGCCTATTCTTCAAGACCCTAAGGACTCTTGAGCGGCTGAACGTGCCGTATATGATCGTGGGCGCCTTCGCGGCCACCCTCTACGGCCTCAACCGCTCCACCTTTGACATTGATATCGTCGTCGATCTGGGCGAGGATCACTTGACGAGCCTCGCCCTCGCCTTTCCTTTGCCCCGCTACTATGCCGATCCTGAGCAAATGCGCGACTCCCTCCAGCACGGCATGCTGTTCAACATCATTGATACCACCTCAGGCGAGAAGGCTGACCTGGTGCCTTTGGGAAGGACCGGCCGAGACCGAATCGCATTCGGGCGGCGCCGGCGACGAAGCATAGACCTCCCAGGACAACCCTCCCTCGCCATCTGGTGTGCTAGCCCGGAGGACGTAATCGTTGGCAAGCTGGCAGCCTGGTCCGAGGGCCGTTCCCGCAAGCACCCGGATGACATTCATCAGATGCTGTTGTTTCTGAGCAAGGTCGGCCCGGAGGCGGACGAGCCCGCACTGGACATGGCCTACGTGGAAACCTCTGCGCGTGCGATCGGGAACGAAGCGCTCTCTCTCTGGCGCGCACTGGTCAAATTTGCGGAGGGAGCCCAACGCTAAAGGCATCACAGCATACCGAATCGGAGCCATTCTCGTTGCTTGGAGGACCCCATGTCTGACCCCAAACGCACCATCGGATTCATCGGCCTGGGCATCATGGGCAAGCCCATGGCCAAACACCTGCTGGCCGCGGGGCACCCCCTGGTGATACACGATGTCGTCGCCGGGCCGGTGAACGAATTGGCCCAGCTCGGCGCCAGGGTGGCCGCCTCGCCCGCCGAGGCTGCCGCGCAGAGCGACGCCGTCATCACCATGCTGCCCGACTCGCCCGAACTGGAGGCCGTGGCCCTGGGACCCAAGGGCGTCCTGGCGGGCCTGAAGTCCGGCGCCACCTTCGCCGACATGAGCACCATCTCGCCGGTGACCTGGCGGTCCGTGGTCCAACAGGCCGTTCAGAAGGGCATCAGGGTCCTGGACGCGCCGGTCAGCGGCGGCCAGGTGGGGGCCGAACAGGCCACCCTGTCTATTATGGTCGGCGGCGACCAGGCCACCTTTGACGACTTCCTGCCCATCTTCCAGCTTCTGGGCAAGCGCATCAC
>JAUYDU010000454.1 GCA_030691665.1 Chloroflexota bacterium | reverse complement strand
AACCGCTATGGTTGCTTCCATCCTCGCCTACTGGTCCAGCTAACGATAATACACCAAACCGTTAATGGTTTTCCGGCGAAGGCCACGGAGCTTGCCATGACGATGGACAACCCAATAGCGTAGCGATACCTGTTGTCCTCGCGTTTCTCCCCGACATCCACTGAGAGCCAGGAGGAGGTGGGTTCCTCACAAGGGCTTACGAGAGAGCATTGCAGTACATGTAGCGGCACATAGAGGGGTCGGCCATCAGACACTCGCGGTTCACCCAGTCGGCGCCGTCACCGAAGTCCGCCCCCTCGTGAGTAGCGACCTCCCCCTCCATCCGCAACTGGCTGCTTGTTTCTCGGCATACGGCCGGATGATCGCGGCCTGCCTTCGGCAAAACGGATAGAGGGAGCGTCTGGCCATGGAAGCGGGCGGCACGGCCGCTGTGACCCAGAGGCCGGGCAGTATAGCCTGGGGATGGCGACCTGGAGAGACTGGTCGCACACAAGCACGAGACGCTTGTAGCTCCCATGGCGGTGGCGGAAAGGATGGGCACAGCGGCATCGCCGGGCGGCCTCGACCGCAGCGCGGGCCCCACCTTGTTCCCACTCGGCAAGAAGCCTTTTGACCTCGACGAGAAGCTGCGGTAGTCTGAACACAGGCGGCGATGTACACCTCGTCGTCGGTGAGGGACCCTCGGGGTGTGAGCTCCCAAACTCTTTGCCCGGGGGTTCCGCTCTTTCTCACGCGCAAACAAAAACCGGCGTCAGCTGATCCCGGTTCCGCAAACCCTTCTCCTACACCTTGTCACTGAGCGTGACTACATCCCCCTCCAAACACGCCAAAGAGCGCTAGCAGCTGCATAATTCCCAGTTCTGCCAACCCATGTGCTGTCAGCCATGCTACGGCTGGATAGGTTGGCCGCATGGCCAAAAGTGGTGCCAGGTCATGTCAGTAGAATCAGGTAACGGTCCTACTGTATATTCATACCAGTTGTGGGCCACGGCGCACTCTACCAGAGGGAGGGGATATGATGTCTTCGAAAGCTAGACGGCTCATTGCGGCTCTGCTAACGTTGGTAGTCTGCATTACCAGTGTCCCTGTTGCGGCTTTAGCCTCGCAGGTCTATCCTGCCGTGATTGACAGAGCTCTGGATCGAGAAGGCTTCTCGGACAAGGTAACCTATGTCGGTAGGGACTCCCTGGGCAACTACATCTTCCGACAGGAGTATGGCTCACAGGTTGTCTTCACCCCGGGATGGGTAGAGGCGGTGGAAGGGCATTGCGATGCAGACCTTTGTGAAGATGCAGACGGCGAGATGATCCTCCGCGACGGGTGCCCGTGCCCGTTGCCGGTGAAGACTGTCATCCGGATAGCTGAGCTAGTCTACTTCGGGTTCTGCCTCTGCAGAGACATACGGAGCTTTCTCATCAGCAAGGGTTGGTGGGGGCACGGACATTCGGAAGAACCAACTTACCTTTGGCCGTATTATTGGATAAACGCCGATATCTACGGCTACGACGTGTATTACCGCTAGGACTAACTACCAATGCGGTCGGGCCCGGGTGTACTATCCCGGGCCCGGCATCAAGAAGGGGGCAAAGTATTGTACGGATTGCGCGGCTTCTTCGAACGGTACGCCTCTTCCCGCTGGGAATTGATTGTCTGGGCCTACATTATCGGGTCTACTGCCATCAGGTGGCACGTACAAGGCAGACCTGACCGTCTTGATGCGGCGATCTTTGCACTAGGCCTCATCCTTCTACTGCTTCGTCTACTCATAGGCATCTCGGAGTACAAGCACAGAGGGCGCCAGACGTGAACGAACCGAAGAACTGTGTTCCCTCGGCCGCGTGTGTGGGACTGCGTGCCAGAGCTGACCCACAGGCTAACAGCAGCCCCGAGCCCGCCACTGACTAGGAGTGGCCTCTCTCACTCTTGAAACGTCGAAGCTTGTCCTGACGTAGGGTGTTATTTGAGCTAGCTATGCCGCGCCAGGCGCGTCCTCTCCCCCGCGCTGAGGGTACCGACGCGGGCCATCACCGAATCGCCGCTGAAAAGGAAGCTCCCAAGCAGCGTACGCGCCCGGGCAGGCTCCGGGACCAGCTCAACGACCTCTTCAAGCACCGCCCGTTCGCCGCGCAGGCCTGCCGCGTGCTGGTCGAGGTAGGCCAGGTGAGCAGCAGGGGTAACCCACAGCCTGCCCTTGCTGGCGGGCTCCTGCCCGGCGATCATCCGCAGCAGCGTGGTCTTGCCCGAGCCGTTGCCGCCCACCAGCCCGACCTTTTCGCCCCTGTGGACAACGAAGGCCGCGTCTCCGAAAAGCCGGTGCGCGAACTCCTTGCCCAGACCCTCCGCGACGATTAGGTCGCGACCCGGGCGGCCCTCGCTCAGCGGTTTGAGCCTGAGCTGCGGGCCTTCCTTGGGCTTCTCCATGCGTTGGCCCTCCAGCCGCTCCAGGCGCCGGGTCACCGCTTTGCCCCTCTGGGCCAGCTTCTTGGCCTTTCGCCGGTAGAAATCGTTCACCGCCGAGTCGTGGGCCTGCTTGAACCATTGGGCCTGCCGGACCACGACCGCCCTCAGCCTGCGCGCCTCCCTCTCCTGCTCGCGGTACTGGGCCATCTGGGTTTCAACCTCTTGCTGCCTGGCCCAACGGTAGGCCGTGTAGTTTCCGGGGTAGGAGCGGACGGAACCATCCTCCAGGGCCAGCACCCTCTCGGCCACCTCGTCCATGAAGTAGCGATCGTGGGAGACGATCAGCACGGGGCCGCGGAAGTCGCGCACCCAGCCCGCCAACCAGGCCAGGCCGCCGATGTCGAGGTGGTTGGTGGGCTCGTCGAGCAGCAGGAGGTCGGGCTGCTCCAGCCACAGGCAGGCCAGGGCCAGGCGGGTACGCTCATCGCCGCTGAGCAGCTCGACCGGGTGATCGGGCCCGTACCTCGACAGGTGAAACCGCTTGGCCGCCTCGCCGGCGCCTCCGGCGGGGGCGCGCCGTGCGGGGGGGCCTTCCGCCGGAAACCGGTTGGCGCTGGCCGCCTGCAACAGCCCGCCCACGGTCGCTCCGGGCGGCAGCTTGATCACCTGCGGCAGATATCCGATGCGCGCACCCGGGTTTACCAGCTTAATGTGGCCGTCCTCGGGCTCGATTTCGCCAAGAACGACTTTCAGAAGCGTTGTCTTGCCGGCCCCGTTCGGGCCGACGAGGGCCAGCTTCTCGGCTGCCCCCAGGCCAAACGAAACGTCGGCGAAGACCTGCTTGATGCCAAATGAGACAGCGACGTGTTCGACGCGCAGGGCTTCCATGCCCGTTCCTCCCGGGCGGTGAGGTCAGGGTCGGCCTGGGCCGCCGGCGAGTGCCGCAAGCAAAGGAGCGACCGGAAGAGATCTGGCCTTTGACAGTGGCTTTGGCTTGTGACAGCAACCATGGACCCGCAGGGCTCCACCCTGAGACACACCGCGCTATTTTGCTGCTTGGTTGGCGTTCGGAGCTATCTGCGAATCATCGGGTCCTTTGGCTGCCCTCCTTGAGGGATGGTAATCGATCGTAGATGGCCGGCGGCGGGCCAACGCGGCCACCGCCGAGACCAATGCTAAACCCGCGGGGCGCCGCAGGTCAAGTTGCCGGGGGCCCCGGTACGTGCACGCGCCCCGGTGCCTGATACTGAAGGCGGCGGCGGCAGGCACCGCCCTGCCTCTCATCCTCCTGTAGCTCTAACTACAGGTACTCGGCGACATCCACCAGCCTGTAGTCGGGGCACTCGCGCACGAGCTGGCGCAGCAACGCCCCATGGCCCGAACCAATGATTACGAGGACCCGGTCGTCGGGGGAGGCGGCCAGGCGGGCGACGTTTGAGAAAATGATGATGTTGCGCCTGTACCAGGCCGCGGTTATCTCGGCCCCGATGTACTCGCCCTGCCCAGTGTCGCCGATCGTCGCCATCGTCAGGTAGAGCCCGTGGAGCCGGTCGTACTCCGGGCTGTTGTCTTCCCGCAGGATCTGGCGGAGGGTCATTCTGTCCATTCGGGCCTGCACGTCGCCCGCTATGCGGTTGACCTCGCGTTGCATGCGGGCGCCCAGCGCCTCCTGGCCGTGGGCCCGCGCCCAGGCCAACACGCCCGCCAGGTCCAGATCGCTGCGGTAATCGACGGCATGGATCCTTTCGTGGCCCAGCATCTTGGCCAGCCTAAACCCGATCTGGTCGCTCTCATTGCGCCGGAGCTCCGCCTCGCCGCCCACGTGGGCCGCAAAGCGCCGGTCCAGGTCATCCTGGGCCGTCGCCGGAACCTCGATGGCGATGCTGGTCGGCGCAAACGGAGCGAGCAGCCCGCATACCTCTGCGATCTCCGCCTGGCGCCTCGGCGCCAAGACGTCGTCGGCACGGATGTTGGCGTAGTCCCGCCCCGGGTTGGCCATGTGATAGGTGCCAAGCACCATGATCTGAGGCACCTGCGGCACCCGCGGCGGCCCGGCGGCCTCCTTCGGAGGCCCTGCCCTCCCGAACACCCCCATCACCACTCCGCCGTCACCAATTTACGTCCGCGTCCAGCGGAAACACCGGGCGCCGGATGTGCTGAAACGAGAAGCGCGCCAGGTTCGGGCTTGCAAGGCCGGGGCCGTCGACCTCGACGATTTCGGCCGCGATGGGCTCGTACGAAGCCCGGTAGTGTACCGCCGACTTCAGGACCACGATCTTGCGGTGCGCGGGGTCGATGCCGACCGACCGGGCCACCTCGGGGTCTACCGGCTGGAATCGGCGCTCGTTGACGATGATCTCCACCCCGCCGCTGACGACGACCGCGGTGCGGCCGACGTGGGCGACCATGCCCGTGCCCATCGGGCCGCGGTGGACAAAACGGCCGTCGGACAGCAGCCGGACGGTACCCTTGACCCGGACCGGCGCGCCGTGCAGGTCGTCGATCTTTCCGCCGACAAGCCCGTCAAACTCCCCGCCGACGCCGGCCCGGAACGCCCCGGCCACAGCCGCGGGATCCGGTATGGTGATGACCACGGCATCCTGGGCGTCCTGCTCCAGCAGCGCCCGCAGCAGTTCCGTGCCGTCGCCGGATGCGCCCCCGCCGGTGTTGTCGGCCACATCGGCCAGCACGACCGGGCCGCTTGGACGGGACATCGCGTACCTTACAGCTTCGGCCGGAACCTTCATGTCAGTCACAAACTC
>JAUYDU010000432.1 GCA_030691665.1 Chloroflexota bacterium | reverse complement strand
CAGGCTCACCATTAAGGCGATCGCTGCCGAGGTGGGGAACGTGGAGACCAGCATTCCCATCCAGTTGGAGGGGGAGGCGGGCTGGATTGGTTTCAACTCCAAGTACCTCCTGGACTACTTGAAGGGCCGGGAGGGCGTCATGGTGCTGGAGCTGAACGACCCGTCGAACCCTGGGACGTTCATCCACCGGGGCGAGAAGGTGGTGGTGATGCCGATGTTCGTCAAGGGTGACGACAGCGGCACGCCACCCACGCCGGCGGAGCAGCCCGCGGTCACCGCGGAAGCGCCGGCGGACCCTCAGGCTGAGGAAGCCGCGGAAGCGCCGCCCGCGGCCGAGGGTGAGGCGCCCAGCGACGTGGAGCAGGACGAAGGGTCCCCGCCCCCAGAGCAGTCAGCAACGGAGGGGAAGCCGAAGCGCTCCAGGAAGCGCAAGGCCAAGACAACCGAATAGTGCGGTCCCTGAGCCGCACGGCCCCTTGCCAGCCAGGCAGGGGGCGCTCAAGGCGGGGATACGAGATACGCCGGAGAGGAGGTAGAGCCCATGCGGTGGGTACACGATAAGTGCCCGGAGTGCGGAGAACCGCCCAAAGGCACGCTGGAAGTGGTCCAGGGGCTGGCGCTCCTGCAACCCGCCGAGGGTGGCGGGTTCGAGTACAAGGGCGAGACCGAGATGCTGTGGGCCAGCCAGAAGACCGTCACCTGCCGTGGCCGAGATGTTCTGCTGTGCGAGAACGGCCACGAGTGGCAGAGCATCCGCGCCCCGGACTAGGCTTCCCCAACCACGCGACCTGGTTCGGCGCGGAGCCCCTGGCCATTGCCATGGGCTCAATTGTGCCAGAAAGAAGGTGAGACGAATGGGGTACACACACTACTGGAGTCACGACGAGGAGCTGGACCGCGCGGCCCTCTCCCACGCCCTGGCAGACGTAGCCAAGATAGTGCGGGGCGTCCAGGACCGGGGGATCGCGCTGCGGGGGCCCGATGGGACCGGCGATCCCGAGCTCACGGAGTTCAGGGTAGCCTTCAACGGGGACGCCGAGCAGGACGAGGATTACGAGAGCTTCAGCTTCCCCATCCAGGGAGAGGAGGCGCAACGGGCAAGACATCTCCACGGCGGGCTCTGGGCCTTCTGCAAGACGGCACGGATGCCCTACGACCTGGCCGTCTGCGCTGCGCTTCTGGTCTTCAAGCACCATCTGGGTGGCCAGATGCGGGTCAGCAGCGACGGCGGGCGCGAGGAAGATGAGTGGCTACCGGCCGAGGCCCTGGTCCAGGAAGTGCTGGGCTACGAGGTCATCTACAAGCGCGAGGAGACCCTCGGCTGAAGAGAGAGGAGGTGAGACTGATGGTTCGAAACTACGACAGCCCTAACCCCGCTCGTGTCGTAGCCGACATCCGGAAGGTGCTGGTCGAACAGAGGATGGCCCTGCTGGAGGAGGGGTCCTACAGGTTCCTCATCACCCACTGTGGCTTCATTGCCCATTACAACCACGCTGGCTTCATCGCTACCTACAAGGACGACCTGCCGACGTTCGTAGATGCCTTTCTCACACAATTGGGTATGGGGTGGGCCCTGCACCTGGACAACCCTCGCTCCTACCTCTACGACGTGAGCTATCGGGGCCGACTGCTGGCTGACATCATCCGGGAGATGATCTCCATCTTCGAGGCCTATCGACCGGCCATCGAGGCAGCCCACGCGCTCCACAGAGAAATGGACGCCGAGGCGAGGTTGCACGCCCTGGCGAAGCAGCTCGGATACGAAGTCGTCAAGGTTGAAGAGAGGACGTGAGGCATGCCCGAGCTACCCGACCCCACGCCGTGGTGCCATAGGCTGCTGAAGCCCGACGGCACTTGCGCGGTCTACCCGCCCAAGGGGGCGCACTACACCCTGGAGGAGCTGCAGGAGGCCGTGGGGGGCTTCATCGAGATCGTCCATCTGAAGGGTGGGCGACGACCGCACATCATGGTCATCAACGAGGAGGGGAAGGTCCACGGCCTGCCGCTCAACGAGCACGCCACGAGTCTGTACGACGGGTCCCCTGACTACATCGTGGGGAACGCGCTGGTGTGCCTGGATACGGACGTGGACTAAGACTGGATAGTGAGTAGCTACAAAGTGGATCGGAGCCCCTGGTGGTTGCCAGGGGCTTAGTTGTGCCAGAAAGGCGGTGAAACATGAGGGACTATCAAAGCATCGCGTCGGCTCCCTACGACGAAGACTGCGTCTCAGTGAATCCGCAGGGCGACTACCACCAGGCGATGCAGGACGAGTGTCGCCGGTTCCTGGAACTCATCCGGAAGAAGCTCGGCCCGGAGCCGCCCGGGGCGCACCTGGCCATAAAGAGCTGCCCGCACGACTTCGGCGCCTACTACGAGGTGGTGTGCTGGTACGACGACGACAACCAGGAGGCCGCCGACTACGCGCTCCGGTGCGAGTCGGATGCGCCTCTGACGTGGAACGACGACAAGCGCCTCGTCGTCGTGAAGGCAACAGAAAGCAGGTGAAGCCCATGGGGTACGACCGGCGCGTCATGGTCAGACAGCGCCTGGGTGAGATTCCGGCCAACGACACGCACCCCCGCCTGGCCGTGTACACGTCCGGCGAGCCCGGGTGGTACGTGTTCAGGCCAATGGACCAACACGGCTGTGAGGGCACGATAGACATCCCAGTGAAGGGATCGGACCTCAAGGCCGGCTGGCGACGGAAGCTGACGTGAAAGGAGTGGAGATGCCAAAGCGCAACAGGGCGGTGGAGCGGCCCATGCTCCTGTCCGTGGCTGCGGACCCGCCGTCTCCCGCAGAGGTAGCCCAACTTCCGCAGTTTGATGTGAAAACGAGTTTTGCACGGATTTGTCCAGGTACGGGTGGTTATCGGCCGGGGCGGT
>JAUYDU010000326.1 GCA_030691665.1 Chloroflexota bacterium | reverse complement strand
GGCCACGCCCAACATCCCCGAGGCGGAGGCGCTGGTGGGTCGCCCCCTGCGAACGGATGACGACCTGGACCGGGCCGCGCGGGAGATCGCCGACCTGGGAGCGAAGGCGGTGGTGATCACCGGCGGCCACGGCTCGGGGCCTGAGGCGGTGGACCTGCTCTACGATGGCCGCGAGTTCCGGCGCTTCTCGACGCCGCGGCTGACGACGCACCATGGGCGGGGCAGCGGCTGCACCTTCGCTTCGGCCATCGCCGCCGGCCTGGCCCAGGGAGCCAGCGTGGCAGAGGCGGTGGCGCAGGCCAAGGAGTATGTGACGGCCGCCCTGGAGCGCGCCTTCGCCGTCGGGAAGGGGCCCGGGCCGCTGCACCACTTCTACGCGTGGTGGGGGTGAGCCCCCTCACGCCAGCGTGGATAGCGTTCCATTCGTTCATGTTTTCGGAAAACCGCTAGAGGGCGGATACCCGACCGCCCCGTGAACGGGGCGGCATCGATACGGATTGATGCCACGCCCTTCAGGGTGTGGTCCTGCCATTAAAAAGCATGAATCCGCGAGACGCTATCCTGGCGCGATTGACATTTCTACTCGCCGCTGCTAAGTTGGTAGTAGACAACTGAATAGCACCGTACGGGAGCTCGGGACAAGCCGGGCTGAGAGGCCCCGATGCATTGGGGCGACCGTCGGAACCTGATCTGGGTAATGCCAGCGCAGGGAATCGGAACGGAGATTTCGAACGCGCCGCTGGCCCCCAGCGGCGCGAAGTTTTTGGCAGGGGCGTCTGGAAAGGAGCCAGCTATGGCGTCCAACGGCAAACCGGTCACTCAAATCTGTCACGCTCGTCAGGGCGTGATCACCGAGGCCATGCGGCGGGTGGCCGAGAGGGAAGGGCTGGAGCCGGAGGTCGTGCGGCAGGAGGTGGCCCGCGGCCGCATGGTCATCCCGGCCAACGTCAATCACCTGGCGATGAGGCTGGACCCCATCGGCATCGGTACGGCGGCCAGCATCAAGATCAACGCCAACATCGGCAACTCCGCCGTCACCTCCAACATCGAGCAGGAGCTGGACAAGCTGCGCCTGGCCATTCGCTACGGCGCCGACACGGCGATGGACCTGAGCACTGGCGGCGACATCGACGCCATCCGGGCGGCCATCATCGGCGAGAGCATCATCCCCATCGGCACCGTACCCATCTACCAGTCGGTCACGGAGGCCGATCGGCTGGAGGCGCTCACCGCCGATGACCTGCTGGCGATGATCGAGCACCAGGCTCAGCAGGGCGTTGACTACATGACCATCCACGCCGGCGTCCTCCTGGAGCACCTGCCCCTGACCAGCAAGCGGGTCACCGGCATCGTCAGCCGCGGCGGCTCCCTGATGGCCCAGTGGATGTTCTATCACCATAAACAGAATCCCCTCTACGAGCGCTTCGACGACATCTGCGACATCTTCCGCCGCTACGACGTGACCTTCAGCCTGGGCGACGGCCTGCGCCCCGGCTGCCTGGCCGACGCCAGCGACGAGGCCCAGTTCGCTGAGCTGCGCACCCTGGGCGAGCTCACCAGCCGCGCCCGGGCCAGGGAGTGTCAGGTGATGGTCGAGGGGCCGGGCCACGTCCCTCTGGACCAGATCGAGATGAACGTTCGGCTGGAGCAGGAGATC
This sequence comes from Chloroflexota bacterium, assembly GCA_030691665.1. Classification (GTDB taxonomy): domain Bacteria; phylum Chloroflexota; class Dehalococcoidia; order SM23-28-2; family SM23-28-2; genus JAUYDU01. The sequence continues at coordinate 1,593 of JAUYDU010000326.1, read as the reverse complement.
TGCGACGAGGCCCCCTTCTACGTCCTGGGCCCCCTGGTGACGGACATCGCCCCCGGCTACGATCACATCACCTCGGCCATCGGAGCGACCATCGCCGGCCAGGCCGGGGCCAGCTTCCTCTGCTACGTGACGCCCAAGGAGCACCTGGGCCTGCCCGACCTGGACGACGTGAGGGAGGGGGTCATCGCCTATAAGATCGCCGCTCACGCCGCCGACGTGGCCCGTGGCCGCCCAGGGGCGCGGGCGCGGGACGACGAGCTGTCGCGGGCCCGCTACGACTTCGACTGGGAGAAGCAGTTCGCCCTGTCGCTCGACCCGGAGACGGCCCGCCGCCTGCACGACGAGACCCTGGGCCACGATATCTTCAAGCAGGCCGAGTTCTGCTCCATGTGCGGGCCCAAGTTCTGCGCCATGCAGATCTCCCGTCACCTGGGTGAGGAGCGGCCCAAGCGTATCCGCGCCGAGGAGCTCAAGCTGGAGGAGATGCGCCGCAAGTAGGCCCCCGCCTGAGGCGGGCTCAGGACAGGCCTGGGGCCGGGAGGCGACTATCGACATGGAAGACAAGCTCGTTATCGCCGGCAAGGAGTTCCGCTCACGCTTGATGGTGGGCACCGGCAAGTACCGCAGCACTGAGGAGATGCTGGCCGCCATCGAGGCCTCCGGTGCCGAGATCGTTACCGTGGCCATCCGCCGCCTCAACCTGGACAACCCCAATGAGAAGACCCTCCTGGACTACATCGACTGGAGCAAGTACACCATCCTGCCCAACACCGCCGGCTGCCGCACGGTAGAGGAGGCGCTGTTCACCGCTCGCCTGGCCCGCCAGGTGACCGGCAGCGACTGGATCAAGCTGGAGGTGATCCCCGACCCCAAGTATCTGTTGCCGGACCCGGCGGGCACGCTGGAGGCGGCGCGGCTGCTCCTGGGCGAGGGCTTCACCGTCCTGCCCTACATTCACGCCGACCCCATCCTGGCCCGCCGCCTCCAGGAGCTGGGCTGTGCGACGGTCATGCCTCTAGGCTCGCCCATCGGCTCCGGCCGCGGCATCTTCACCCTGGAGGAGATCCAGATCATCGTCGAGGAGGCGAAAGTGCCGGTGGTGGTGGACGCCGGCCTGGGCGTGCCGTCGGATGCCTCCCTGGTCATGGAGGTCGGGGCCGACGCTGTGCTGGTGAACACGGCCCTCGCCGAGGCGCAGGACCCAGCCCTGATGGCCGAGGCCTTCCGCCTGGGCGTGGAGGCCGGCCGCAAGGCCTACCTGGCGGGACGCATCCCCAAGAAGGCCTACGCCTCGGCCTCCAGCCCCATCGAGGGGGTGGCGCGACCGGCCGCTGGTTCCTGATGGCCGTCGTGTCCAGGCTGCCCATTCCCTGTCTGACGCTGATCACCGATCGCCGCCTCTGCCGCGACCCTTCGACAGGCTCAGGGCAGGCTCCTTCGGGCTTGAGCCCGTCAGGGCGAAGCCTGCCCCTGGCGGAGGCCGTGGCCGTTGCCGTTGGCGGCGGCGTCAACGTCGTTCAACTGCGAGAGAAGGATCTGCCCGCCATAGAGCTGCTGCGTCTGGCCTAGAAGCTGCGGTCCGCCATTCAGGGC
>JAUYDU010000323.1 GCA_030691665.1 Chloroflexota bacterium | reverse complement strand
TGGAACGGGCCGATGGGGGTGATCGAGCTGGCGCCCTTCGCCCGCGGCTCGCGCCGGCTGGCGGCGGCCATCGCCAACCTGGACGCCACGACCATCGTGGGCGGGGGCGAGACGGTGGCGGTGGTGGAGGAGCTGGGGCTGGAGGGCAAGTTCAGCCACGTATCGACGGGCGGGGGCGCTGCCCTGGAGTTCCTGGAGGGGCGGGAGCTGCCGGGGGTGGCAGCGCTGGCGGACGCGTGAAATTGGCCACAGGTGGACGCAGATGGAGAAGGAACTAACGGATGGCTGGTACAGGCTGGACGCCGCATAATCTCAACGTGATGAACTGCGCATTTTGCAAGGGCGACATCGAGGAGAAGACCATCACGTATATCGCTGAGTACAGAGACAGGGTGGTCATTATCGAGAACGTGCCAGCGGAAGTCTGCACCCAGTGCGGCGAGAAATTCATCCGCCCCGAGGTAGCGGAGAAGATTCAGCGGCTGGTCTGGGAGCAGCCTTCGCCCAGACGCAGTACGGAAGTGCCTGTGTACGACCTCGCAGAGGTAGCGTAGGGGGGGCGGTCCCAGGGTCGGGAGTTGCCGGGAGTGGCGGTGCTGGCGGATGCGTGAAATTGGCCACAGATGGACGCAGATGGGGCACAGATTCGACTTCTATGACTTTGCGCAAGTTGCATAAAGACTAGAATCCCTCAACTCGCAGAATGGACTTCGAACTTATCCGCGAGATCGTGATCCCTGGCGACACCAAGATCGTGCTGCTGGTGCTGGACGGTCTGGGCGGCCTGCCGCATCCTACGAAGGGCCGCACGGAGATGCAGACGGCCAATACGCCCAACCTGGACCGCCTGGCCCGCGAGGGCATCTGCGGCATGATCTATCACGTGGGCCTGGGGGTGACACCGGGCAGCGGGCCGGGGCACCTGGCCCTCTTCGGCTACGACCCCCGGCGCTATCGCATCGGCCGGGGCGCCCTGGAGGCGGTGGGCATCGACTTCGACCTGGGGCCGCAGGACGTGGCCGCTCGGGGCAACTTCTGCACCGTGGACGAGGGCGGCCGCATCGTCGACCGCCGCGCCGGCCGCATCGACACCGACACCTGCGCTCGCCTGTGCGCCGAGCTGCGGGACATCGAGGTGGCGGGGGCGCAGGTGTTCGTGGAGCCGGTGCGGGAGCATCGCTTCCTGCTGGCCCTGCGGGGCGACGGCCTGTCGGACGCCCTGAGCGAGACCGATCCCCAGAGGGAGGGGGTGCCGCCGCCGCAGGTGCGGGCTCTGGCCGCCGGGGCGGAGGGCACGGCCGGTCTGGTGAACGCCTTCGTGGCCCAGGCGCGGGAAAGGCTGTGCGACCATCGCCCGGCGAACATGGTGCTGCTGCGGGGGTTCGCCCGCCGGCCGGAGCTACCGTCCATGGCCGACGTGTTCCAGCTGCGGGCGGCGGCCATCGCCTTCTATCCGATGTACCGCGGTCTGGCCAAGCTGGTGGGGATGACCGCCCTGCCCAGCGGCCCCTCGTTGGCCGATTCGCTGGCGGCGCTGCGGGAGCACTGGGGGCAGTTCGACTTCTTCTTCGTCCACTACAAGGCGACCGACTCGGCGGGGGAGGACGGCGACTTCGAGCGCAAGGCGGCCAAGCTGGAGGAGGTGGACGCCGCCATCCCCGAGCTGCTGGGTCTCCAGCCGGACGTGATCATGGTCAGCGGCGACCATTCGACCCCCTCGACCTATCGGGCCCATTCCTGGCACCCGGTGCCCTTCCTGCTGCGCTCGCGCTGGTGTCAGCCCGACCGGGCGGAGCGATTCAACGAGTTGGACTGCCAGGCGGGCTCGCTGGGCCTGTTTGCGGCCACAGAGATAATGCCCCTGGCGATGGCCCACGCCGGGCGATTCACCAAGTACGGAGCGTGATCCATGAGCCGACGCATCCCCATCATCGCCGCCAACTGGAAGATGCACACCACCTCTGTGTCCGCTAGGGAGCTGTGTCGGGCGCTGAGGGAGCGGATCGATGGCCTGGCGGGGGTGGAGAAGGTGGTGTGCCCGCCGTTCGTCTTTCTGGCGGTGGCGGCCCAGGAGCTGGCGGGCTCGTCCATCAAGGTGGGGGCGCAGAACGTCTACTGGGAGAAGGAGGGGGCTTTTACAGGTGAGATTAGCCCTTCCATGCTGGCTGACCTGTGCGAGTACGTGATCATCGGCCACTCGGAGCGGCGCAAGTACTTCGGCGAGACGGACGAGACCGTGAACCGCCGGCTGAAGGCGGCCCTGGCGGTGGGGCTGCGGCCGATCCTGTGCGTGGGCGAGACGCTGGAGGAGCGCCAGGCCAGCCGCACCGAGGAGGTGCTCCTGCGCCAGGTGCGGCAGGGGCTGGCAGAGGTGGACATCTCCGAGGGGTTCGTCGTTGCCTACGAGCCGGTGTGGGCCATCGGCACGGGCGTGCCGGCCAGCGGCAGCATGGCCAATGAGGCCATCGGCCTCATTCGGGGCGAGCTGGCGGCGCTGTACGGCAGGGAGAGGGCCGAAGCCGCTCGCATCCAGTACGGGGGCAGCGTCGACCCCAAGAACATCGGCGAATTCATGAGCGAGCCGGAGATCGACGGTGCCCTGGTGGGGGGAGCCAGCCTCAGGGCCGACGCCTTCGCCGTGATCGTCGAGCAGTCGGCGCGGATCAAGGGGGCGCGGCAGTGGCGAGGAAGCTGATCGCCGTCGTCGGCCCGACGGCCAGCGGCAAGACCGCTCTGGGCGTGGTTTTGGCTCGGGCCTTGGGGGGCGAGATCGTGGGGGCCGACTCGCGCCAGGTGTACCGCTACATGGACATCGGCACTGCCAAGCCCGCCGCTGGGCGGGAGCGCTCGCTGGTGCGTCATCACCTGATCGATGTGGTGGACCCCGACCAGGGGTTCAGCCTGGCCCAGTACCTGGAGCTGGCGTTGGCGGCGCTGGGGGATATCTGGTCGCGGGGGCGGCAGCCCCTGCTGGTGGGCGGCACGGGCCAGTACGTGTGGGCGCTGCTGGAAGGGTGGAAGGTGCCGCGGCTGCCACCTCAGCGAGAGGTGCGGCGAGCGCTGGAGGAGCGGGCCGCGCGGGAGGGGGCCGAGGCGCTGCATCGAGAGCTGGCGCGGGTGGACGCGAGGGCGGCGGAGCGCATCGACCCCCGGAACGTGCGGCGGGTCATCCGGGCCCTGGAGGTGTACCAGGCCAGCGGGCGGCCCATATCCTACTGGCAGGAGAAGGGCCCACCCGCATGGGAGACGCTTGTCCTGGGCCTAACCTGCCCGCGAGACGAACTCTACCGGCGCATCGACGCCCGCGTGGACGGCATGATCGAGGCCGGGCTGGTGGAAGAGGTCAGAGGGCTGCTGGCCAGGGGCTACAGCCCGTCGCTCCCCTCGATGTCCGGCATCGGCTACCGGGAGGTCTGCCAGTACCTGGCGGGCGAGCTTGAGCTGGAGGCGGCGGTGGCTCGAATCAAGACGGCCAGCCATCGCCTGGCCCGCCAGCAGGGCACCTGGTTCCGGCGAGACGATCCGCGCATCCGCTGGCTGGAGGTGGGGGAGGGGGCGCTGGCGGAGGCGGAGCG
>JAUYDU010000318.1 GCA_030691665.1 Chloroflexota bacterium | reverse complement strand
CGCCGGGGAAGCGGTCGGGCTTGCTTCCCCTGCTGGTTCTTCCCCGCCACAGCCCACCACAGCCGCTGCGGCCAGCCCGGCGCCGCCCAGGGCGGCCGCTCGTAGCACCCGCCGCCGCGACAGCCTCCGATTCCAGAAGCGCTGCCAGTAGTCTGGCTCAGACATATGCAGGCACCCCCTTTCCGAATAGACCTTCGTTCCTCGTGATGGGCCGTCCCGGATCAGGCTCCAACCACCCGCCCCTAGGTGAGGCGAAGGCGGGGGTCGAGAACGTCGCGCAGAGCGTCGCCCGCCAGGTTGAATCCCATCACTGTCAACGTTATGGCCGCCCCGCCAGACAGTGCCGTCCACGGTTGGGTCACCATATAGGCCCGTCCCTCCTCCAGCATCATCCCCCACGAGGCTCCAACTGGCGCCAGGCCGAGAAACGACAGCGCCGCCTCGGCCAGGATGACCGTGCCCAGGCCGATGGAGAAGATGACGATGATCGGCGTCGTCACGTTGGGCAGGATGTGCACGACCATCAGGCGCAGGTCGGAGCAGCCGACGACCCTGGCCGCCTCCACGTAGGGGTCCTCTCGAGCGGAGAGGACAGTGCTGCGCACGATGCGTTGAACGCCCGTGACGGTCACAAAGCCCAGCCCCACGGCCACCGCCCGCAAACCGGGCTCGGTCACACTCACCAGCAGCAGGAGGATCATCAGGGCTGGAAAGGCCTGGATGGAATCCATGATCCGCTGGATGAAGGTGTCCAGCCAGCCGCGGAAGTAGGCGGAGACGATGCCGATGGTTGAGCCGAAGAAGACGGCGAACGCCAGGGCGCCCATGCCTATCCCCAGGGAGCGGCGAGCGCCCCAGATCACTCGGGCGTAGTTGTCGCGGCCAAACTGGTCGGTGCCGAACCAGTGCCGCCAACTGGGGTCGGCCCGCGTATCCCGCACCCGCTCCGGCTGGAGGGAGCCGGGCAGGTAGCTCGGGTTAGAGACCATGAACCAGTCCTCGGCGTCGTAGCGAGAGAGCCAGGGAGCGCCGCCCGCCGCCGCTGCCAGCATCAGGATGACCACGAATCCGAATGCCCCCAGCGGCTTGCGGCGAACGAAGCGCCCGACAACGTCGAGCCAGCCCAGCCGCCGCGGCAGAAACAACTCCTCCGCGGCCGCCAGGGCTCCTGCCTCGGCCCGTTGTTGTCCCGCCAGCACGGGACCCCCTTCCTAGCAGCAGGCGGCTATCCGTAGCGAATTCGCGGGTCCAGCCAGGCGTAGGTTATGTCCACCAGCAGGTTGACAAACACCAGACCTGCGGCCGTGACAAGCACCACGCCCTGGACCACCGGGTAGTCGTGCTGCTGAACGGCATTGACGGCGTAGAAGCCAATGCCCGGCAGCTGGAAGAGGGTCTCCAGCACTACGTTGCCGCTGGCGACGGTCGCGAGGAGGAGGCCGATTACGGTAAGAACAGGAATGAGAGCATTCGTGAGGGCATGCCTCAGGACCACCGCTCGCTCCCGCAGACCCTTCGACCAGGCGGTACGCACGTAGTCCTGCCGGAGAACCTCCAGCATTTGCGAGCGCAGAAAGCGCATGATGATAGCGCCGGTGGCCAGGCCCCCCGCCACCGCCGGGAGAACCATGGCCTGCATATTCAGGAAAGGATCCTCAAAGAAGCCCTTGTAGTTGGTGATGGGCGGACTCCAGTGGCCCCAGCGAGCAAAAGAGTAGAGAAGCAGCACCCCCACAAAGAAAGAGGGCACAGCCAGCCAGAAGATGGCAAAGAACCGCAGGATGTAGTCCAGCCAGGTATCCTGGCGGATGGCCGAGACGATCCCTATGGGCACGGCCACCACTATTGCCACGATGATCTGGAGGATGCCCAGCTCGATGGAGGGGCCCAGTCGATCCTTCAGCTCCAGCATCACGGGCTTCTTGCTGACAAACGAATCGCCCAGATCGCCGCGCAGGACGCCCGTCGCGAACCGCCCATACTGTTCAAGGATCGGCTTGTCGAGGCCCAGATCGTGGCGAACGATCTCGATCGCCTCTTCCATCGAGCTAACGTCTGTGATCTGGGCCCCGGCCTGGCGCAGGGCAAACTCGCCGGGCGCCGCCCGCAGGGCGAGGAAGACCAGGCTGATGACCATGAAGATGACGACAATGTTGAGGAGCGTACGCCGCACTATGTACTGCTGCAAGGCTGCTCCCGCCCCCTCGCCGCCGGAAAGAAAGATTGATAAGACCCTATCGATGGACTGACCGTATCACCCGCTTTTCGTCCCTGTCAAGGCCTGTCCCCAGGCCAGCGATGGCCGATTCAGCGCGCATCCTCGACCGCCCCGTGAACGGGGCGGCATCGGTAACCGAATTCATGCCCCCGCCTTTAGGTGGAGGCAGGGCACTCACCCACCAGCCGTGAATCAGTCCTTTCAGCGCGTTCGCCTTGACAGGGTTGTGCGATTGCTATACAATATTATTGAAGTCACAATCGCCCGCGCCGAAGTCGCCTAATGCGACACGGGGGACCAACTTGGGGTGAGTCTCCCCGACATCTCGGGGAGTAGGGTTAGCCTTTCAACCCGAACCCGTCAACTAACCTCGGAGGCGCACGAAAGGCCTTGCCGGTGGTTGTCTGGCAACAGGCCTTTTTATATCCACCCGAGGCGCCCCGACGGGTCGGGGTACGTACAAGCTTCTGGGCGATGCGATGAGGAGGAGGGGGTATAGTACAGTGATGCAAGCAGCTCCGCCCAGACTTTGCCCGCGCTGCCGCGGCTCCATGATCCCGGAAGAGGACTGGTACGGCTCGTACGCCTCCTGCCTTTCCTGTGGCTACGTCTACGAGGCCGGCGCCGCCGCCGCCGAAGCGCTGCAGAACGAGGAAGGATCCGAGCCCCATCGCCAGCGCCGGCGGCAGCCGTCTCACGGCAAGCTAAGACTGTAGATCCGAGCCCGCCGTAGTGCTAAGGAGGGCCCCGACCAGTGGGTCGAGGCCCTTTCTTTCTCGCGCCAATGGCCAGATGTTGAAACGCCTCGGCCCCTGCTATAAACTGGCGACAACGCCTGCCTGCCCATATCCGAGAGCCGCCCTATGCCCACCATTGGCCCTCACCAGCGCGCGGAGGTCATGATATGCCCTACCTGAGACTTTCCCTGATGAAGCCCATGGCCGGACATGAGGATGAGGTTGAAGGGATCAACCGAGAGTTGGTGCAGATCAACCAGGGCGACCCAGGCTGTCTGGCTTCCTACCTGATCGCCGCCATGGACGGCTCCGCCGAGGTGGGCCGCGCTAGCGTGTGGGCCAGCGAGGCTGACGCCGACCGGGTAGCCAACGAGCCGCGTCCTCTGTCCCTGCGGTCGCAGCTACACCTGCTGATCCAGGCCGGCCACGCCGAGCGCTCCTTCGCCGCGAGCTGAGGCCCAGAATGAAGCCCCGCTAGGCCCGAGAGCCGTACCCCGGACCTAGTAGTGCCAGGGCTTGCGCCTGCCCGCCTCAGGCGGGTTGGCGGGGGGGCCCCGCCCTGCATTTCCCCTTGCACCCCCAGGCAGTGGAGAATATACTTAGCATCGCCCGAAGTATTTCTCCCTGAGAGTAGACAGCGATGGCTCCCGACGGAGAACGCAAGAAACGCATCCTCTCCCTGGCCGAGGACGTCTTCAAGGTGGCCCGCAACCAGGTGCCGCGCGATTGGGCCCGCACCAACCTGACGATGCCCCAGCTCAAGGTGCTTCTCTCCATCTTCGTCGAGGGCTCCCGCCCTTGCAGCAGCCTGGCCCAGACGGTGAGTGTCTCTCTGCCCACCATGAACGGCATCCTCCACCGGTTGAAGGAGCGAGGCCTCATCGCCCGCCAGCCTGACTCCCAGGACCGCCGCCGCGTCCTCAACAGCCTGAGCCCCCGCGGCCACGAGCTGGTCAAAGGGCTGTGGGTGTCAGGCCTCGACTGGCTCTCCGAGCTGCTGGACCGCATGAGCAACGCCGAGCTGGAGAACGTCGAACAGGCCCTGACCATCCTCGCCAGGGCCCTCAGGCGCGAGGAGCAGTACGTATGGACTGGCTGAGGGCCATCGCCCGTCTGGCCCGGCGTCGGCCGCCCGTTGCCCTCCTGGCCACAGTGCTGACGGTCGTGGCCGGCGTCCTGGCCATGCTGCGCCTTCAGAGAGGAAGCCCTGACCATCCTCGCCCAGAGCCTGCCCTGAGCTTGCCGAAGGGCCCTCCAGCGCCAGAAGCAGTACGCACGGACTGGGTGACGGCTATCACCCGCCTCGCCCTGCGCCGGCCGGCCGTTACCTTTCTGGCTACGATCCTGGTGATCCTGGCCGGCGTCTTCGCCATCTTCCGCCTCCAGACCGAGCTCTTCCCCGATATCAACCTGCCGGTGGCCTCGGTGGTCACCCCTTACCCCGGCGCCAGCCCCGACGCCGTCCTGGAGAACGTGACCGTGCCCGTGGAAAACGCCGTGGCCGGAGTCGGTGGCCTCCAGGACATGCAGTCCATCTCCGCCGAGGGCCTGTCCATGGTCATCGCCCAGTTCGACTACGGCACCGACATGGACCAGGTGGAGCGGGAGATCGGCAGCAACGTCAACAACGTCGCCCTGCCCAGCGGAGTGGCGCGCCCCACGGTCACCCGCATCGATTTCTCCGACTTCCCCGTCGTCTTCCTCAGCCTTCTGGGCGAGCGCGACGTCTCCGAACTGGACGCCCTCGCCAAGAAGGAGGTCGTGCCCGCCCTGGAACGGCTGAGCGGCGTGGCCCAGGTGTCCATCGAGGGAGGCGCCGCCCAGCAAGTCTGGGTCACCCTCGATCCCCAAAAGCTCTTCCAGCACGGCCTCACCGTCGACCAGGTGGTGCTGGCCCTCCAGGAGAACAACGTCTCCCGTCCCAGCGGCATTGTCGTCCGCGACGGCCAGGTGCTGCCTGTGCGCACCGTCAACCGCTACAGATCCCTGGAGGATGTCGGCAACCTGGTGCTGTCGCCTGTGGCGACTCCGCCTGAGGCGGAGGCTGCGCCTGAGGAAGGGCCTGCCCTGAGCGGAGTCGAAGGGTCGCCCGTTCGCTTGAGGGACGTCGCCGACGTGCGGATGGCCGCCGACCCCTTCGCCAGCGTCAGTCGCACCAACGGCCGCCCCAGTCTGGCCATCCGGGTGATGAAAGACCCCGAGGCCAACACCGTGGAGGTGGCCAACAACGTCCAGGACAAGATCGGCCAGATGCGGGGCCGTCTGCCCGCCGATGTCCAGATCGTGACCATCTTTGACCAATCCGACTTCATCGAAGACTCCATCGATGCCCTGGTGCGGGAAGGGCTCCTGGGCGCCCTGTTCGCCGTCCTCGTCATCTACGTCTTCCTCACCGGCGTGCGCACCACCCTGGTCACCGCTGTCTCGATACCCCTGAGCGTCCTCATCGCCCTCGTCGTCCTGGCCTGGCAGGGCATCACCCTCAACGTGATCACCCTGGCCGGCCTGACGGTTGCCATCGGGCGAGTGGTGGATGACAGCATCGTGGTGCTGGAGAACATCTACCGCCACACCCGAGCGGGCGAGAAGCTCTCGGATGCGGCCTACGCCGCCACCCGCGAGGTGGGGACGGCCATCCTGGCCTCCACCCTCACCACCGTGGCCGTCTTCGCTCCTTTGGCCCTGGTGGGCGGGCTGGTGGGCGAGGTCTTCCTCTCCTTCGCCTTCACCATCACCGTCGCCCTCCTCGCCTCCCTCCTGGTGGCCCTGACGGTGGTGCCCACCCTCGGCCGCTTCCTGGTGCGAGTGCCCCGATCGCGATCGGGGCAGCGTCCCGCCAGGTGGGAGGACGAGGAGACCTGGCTCCAGCGCCTGTACACGCCCGCCCTGCGCTGGGCCCTGCGCCATCGCCTGATCACCCTGGCGGGCGGCGCCGTCCTGTTCGTCGGCAGCTTCGGCCTTCTCCCCTTCATCGGCGTGAGCTTCCTGCCCAGCATGGGGGGCAACGAGCTCCACGCCGTGATGGAGTTCCCCGCCGGCACCGACCTGGCCACCACCAAGGCCAGGGCCCAGGAGGTGGAGCAAGTCCTGGCCCAGCAGGAGGGGCTGGAGGTCTATCACCTGATCATCGGCCAGCCCGACCCCACCCGGCCAAGCTTCGGCACCTTCGGCCGCATCTCCGGCAGCAACAGCATCAACATGTTCCTGCGCTACGAGGGCGGGGTGGACTTGGACGCCGCGGCCCAGTGGCTGCGGGATCGGCTGAGGGGTTTGCCCGGCGATGAGGACGTGAGCGTGAGCAACATCGGCAGCGTCCAGACGGGCGAGGTAGAGATCACCGTCTCGGCAGACAGCCTGGACGAGGTACGGGCGGCCAGCGACCAGTTGCTCCAGCACCTGGGCGACATCGAGGACCTGGCGGACATCCATAGCGACCTCGTATCCGCCCGACCGGAGATGGTAGTCCAGGTAGACTCCCTGAAGGCCTCCGCCTACGGGCTCAGCGCCCAGGACATCTCCCAGCGGGTGAGGGATGCGCTGTTCGGCCAGAAGGCGACCCAGGCCGAGCTGGACGGCGGGACGGCCGACATCTACGTGCGGGTGGCCTACGACAGCGCCGGCGCCGAAGGGGGGCCGCTGGCCCTGCCCCTGGCCCCCGGCGGCGTGCCCAGGCTGGGCCAGGTGGCTCAGGTGACTGTGGCCGATGGGCCGGTGCAGGTGACCCGCATCGACCAGAGGCGCGGGGCCACCATCCGCGGCAGTATCACCAGCGATGACACCAGCGGCGTCTCCGCCCAGGTGGACGACGTCATCGCCGCCGTGGATAAGGGCCCCAGCGTGGAGATCCGCAAGGGCGGCGTCTTCGAGCAGCAGCAGCAGGCCTTCAACTCTCTGTACAGGACGCTGGCCATAGCGGTGATCGTCGTCTTCATTGTCATGGTGGCCAGCCTGGGCTCCGTAGTGAACCCGCTGATCATCCTGGCCAGCCTGCCTTTCGCCACCATCGGTTCCTTTTTCGCCCTGTTCATCACCGGCCGCGAGATCGGCCTGCCGGCGATGATCGGCTTCCTGATGCTCATCGGCATCGTAGTGACCAACGCCATCGTCCTCATCACCTTCGTGGAGCAACTACGCGGGCGCGGCCTTCCCACCCGCGAGGCCCTCGTCCAGGGCGGACGCAGTCGGGTGCGCCCGATCCTGATGACCGCCCTGGCCACCATCTTCGCCCTCATCCCCCTATCGCTGGGCCTCAACGAGGGCGTGCTGGTGGCCGCCGAGCTGGCCACGGTGGTCATCGGCGGGCTGTTCACCTCCACCATCCTCACCCTGCTGGTGATCCCAGTGGTGTACAGCCTGGTGCATGAACCAGGGATACGGGCGGGCAGATAGCAGCCTTTGTAACCAGAGCGCCCCCAAAATGCGCCTTTGGGTAGATATCATTCCTCTCCGCCCCGGCGTACGCTTGACTGGGAAGGTGTGGGCTCTGTGCCCTTTGGGCCATTCCGGAGCGGAGAGGGGGTATGGACAGATGGGCAGCTTGCTCTACCTGGTGTTCACGTTCGTGATCATGGGGGTCCTGGGTCTGGTCGTGATGTATGTCTTCGCTTCCCTGGAGCGCGACCTCCGGAAGCAGGACGCCGCCCGCCGCGAGAAGGGCCTGACGGTCACGCCGGACAAAAGGCGGAAGGCAGCCTAGAGGAGCGGCACGTCCAGCACCTCGTCCGTTAGCCCCAGGTCCAGGCATTCCTGGGCGGTGAGGAAGCGGTCGTGCCCTGAGTAGATGAACTCCCGCCACCAAGCGGCATCGTGCTTGCCGGTGCGATTGGCGAAGAGCTCGCTGACCATCGTCTCGTAGTGCATGGCCAGCTTCTGGTAGTCGTGGAAGATCTTGTCGGCCTCGCCGGTGAGGACCCAGGTCCCGCCGTGGAGCATCATGGTCGATAGCTTGCCCATGCTGCGCCTGTCCCCCGCCTGCACCACGATCGCCCCCATGGAGTAGGCATAGCCGGTAACTATGGTGTGCACCTTCACCTGGTACTGGCGCTTCATACGGAAGATCATCTCCATCATCGCCAGGCCCGCGCCCAACGAGCCGCCGCCGGAGTTGACGAAGATGGTGATCGGCGCGTCAGCCCGACCTGCCCGCTCCGAGGCCATGATCAGCAGGGCCTTGGAGAAGCGTTCGGCCTGCTCGTCGGTGATGTCCCGAAGGAAGTAGACGCCGCGAGCGTCCAACTCCGCCTTGCGGGCGACGTACTCCCGAATGAGGTCTTCCAGGCGAGGGACTTCCATGCTATGACCCAGCATTGGCGACGCGACCCCCTTGCACCAGAGTAGCCCTATTGTAGGGTTGACGCCTGACGGGGTCAATGAGCCCTGCCGATTGGCTCTATCTCATCGATCATGATCTATTTCGTAGATCGGGGCCCCAGCCCCGACCCCAGTCCGCGGGGAGGGGCAGGACCGGGGCCCTGCCCTACATCATGAACAAGCGGAACGCCGCCTGACGAATTTGGTGGCTTGCCCTTGCCCCTTCACGTCCTTCACACAAGTTGCACGGTTTTCCCCCGCCGTAGCATTCCCCACCGCGATACCCGATCGGCGATACTCGGTTATTAGATGGTAGAAGCCTCGCGAAGTACCGTTTCCCTCCCCAGACGACCTTCGCGGTGAAAGGAAGTGAGGGGCGGATGCAGATGAAAGCCCGCTCGGCCTCCCAGGTAGACCTGGCTTCGCCGCGGAGCACGGAGAAAACGATCATCTTCGTGGGCCACGCCCGCCTGCCCCAGAGCCTGGCGCCGCGGGACTCCTCCTCCGTGGTCTCGGTGGAGGTGGAGACGGACATGGCCAGCGGGACCATCCTCGGTACTTCTGTGAAAGGCGCCCTACCGCTGGGGGCCAGACTGCTCGAGGAGGTGCTGGCCGGGCGGAACATCAAGGACGGGCCTCAGGATGCGGTGGATGAGGTGAGGCGGCGCTACGTTTGCCCCTCCCACAAAGCCTTGTGCACCGCCGTCGCCAACGCCTACGAAGCATATAACCGCCAACAACAACAAGGGCTCTCTTTCTCCTAAGTTCTCCGACAATCGCCGAAATTTTCACCGACACTCCGCCAAACGGCTCTTGCTCACTGGCGGCAAGGGGCGCTATGCTATTGGTGGAAGCACTCGTAAGGGGGACCAATGGCTGGCATGGAGTACCTAGAGGCGCCCCAAGAGGTAAAGGACGATCTGGCTGCCCTCCTGCAAGGGTCAGAGGACCGCTACTCCGACTTGCAGCTCCACTTCCTGCTGCGACTCAATCACCTGCTCCGCCTGCGCCGGCAACAGCGTGGCCAGCTCAACGCTGGCGGCCTCCGCCTCCTCGACCGGGCCATCTTTTCCACCTACCGCGATTGCGCCAGAGCCGGCGTGTCGGCTGAGGCCGAGAAGGTAGTCCAGTTCGTCGGCAGCCAGTCGCCGGGCCGCCGCAGTAGCGATAACTGAGCAGCGATCCCTCGCCGCTCCCCTTAGCTGGCTGTCTCGCCTCCGTCCCTCTTCCTTGTTCTCTCCCTTTCATCCGTGGCCAGGGCCAGCACGCATTCGCGAAGGGCGGCATCGAGATAGCGAGGCAGCCGCTCCAGCACAGCCTTCAGCTCCTCTTCGCTCACCTCCACGCCCTCTTCGGCAAGGATCGCCCCAACGCGCTCGTCGGTGGCACGCCAGATGTCCCTTTCCACCCACAATGGGTTCCCCGCCACCGCTGTCGGCGGGCCGTCGGCACGGCCGGCGAGGAGAACCCCTCACCACCTTTCCTACGATTAGGGAGCGGGAGGGAACCATTGGGCGCTGCCGGCCCTACCCAGGGGAGGGAAGGAGCAATCGGGTGGGTGCTGGCGTTCGGGGATCTATCGGGGGAGAGCCCAATAGACCCGCAACCAGGGCACTAGGCGCTCTTAGTCAGGGGATCCCAGCGAGCATCCTCCAGTAATAGGACGCTTATGGGCGGCGTTTGTTACGCTACTGCCCTTCGACGCGATTGCGCAGGACGCCGATGCCGCCGATCTCCACCTCCACCACATCGCCCGCCTTGAGGGCAGCGGTGGCCCCCGGCGTCCCCGTGAACAGCACGTCCCCCGGCTCCAGGGTCATCACCTGGCTGGCGGCGCTCACCAGGTGAGCCACATCGTGGATGAGGAGCGAGGTGTTGGTCTTCTGAACGACCTCACCGTTGACGCGGGTTTGCAACTCCAGGTTGGTGGGGTCGAGGTCGGTGACGATGCACGGGCCCAGGGGGGCAAACGTGTCGCTGCCCTTGGCCCGCCACCACTGGAGGTCGCCCTGCTGCCAGTCGCGGGCGCTGACGTCGTTGCCGCAGGTGTAGCCCAGGACGCAGCCCAGCGCCTCGTCCGGGCCCAGGCCCCTGGCCCGGCGGCCGATGACCGCCACCAGCTCCCCCTCGTAGTCCACCCGGCCGGCGCCGCGGGGCAACACGATGGCCTCCTCCGGCCCGATAACCGCCGACGGTGGCTTGAGGAAGAGCTCGGGCTTTGGCGGCGGCGTGGCGGGCCCCCCGATGGGCAAACTCTCGCCCAAGTGACTGCGATAGTTGAGGGCGACGGCCAGGATCTTGGACGGCCTCACCGGGGCCAGCAGCCTGACCTGCGACAAGGGGAAGGTCTCGTCCAGCAGGCCGAAGTCCCGGAAGATGCTGCCCTCGATGGGCCTGACGCGCTCACCCTCCACCAGGCCGTGGGCCTCGCGGCGGCCGTAGCGAAAGCGGCAAATCATCATCGTGCCTTGACCTCGCCCGACATCGCGATACCGGCTGGTCCCCTCCCAGCACGGCTGGAGAGGAGACGACGAACGGGCTGACACGGAGAGGCCGGGGGGATAGCTTCCCCTCGGCCCTCCGCCTCAGGCGGACCCCGGCGCTTGCGCGACGCGCTCCGCGTACTCCAAACCTAGCTCTTCCCGATAGCCTCTTGCACCCTGGGGTGATCTTCCTTCAAGTAGGCCACCCTGAGGGGCCGGCCCTCTCGCGTTTCCGCTTTCTGCTCCAGAATGCCCTCCTGCAACATCGACCCGATGGCAGCCTTCTTTTCCTCGGCCGTGCCCGGAATGCCATTCCGAGCGTTGTTGGCCCACTGATCGATCAGCCGGGCTGTCCAGTAGCCCAGCGGGGGGCGACCGGCGTGCACCATCCGAATGATGACGTCGATGATCTCCTCCACCGAGCTCGGCGACGGAGGCGAAACCTCAATGCGTTCCTCCTTGCCACCCGCCGCCCTCACCAGATCCTGGCTAGTGGCGCCCGGCACACCGGCGATCACAACCGTCTTTCCGAAGCGATTCCGCAGCCAGCTCACCAGCCGGATAAAGTCGCTGTCGCCCGACATCAACAGGTAGGTATTGATGTTCGGCCTATCCAGAACAGTCTCCATGATGTCCATGACCATATGGATGTCAGCCGAGCTCTTTACCCGCTCAGTACCGTCGCGCGTCACCTTCCGTAGCGGAATATCCCGCGTTGTGATACCGGCTATGTCCATCTGCCGACGGATCCAGTCTGGATGCTCGCTGAAATCGGCATAGGCCACCGCAACAGCGATGTTGCCATACTTGCGAGCCCTGTCCATCAACGCCGAAATGTCAGGCTCCCCTCCGTAGATGTTTCGAAGAGAGTAGCGAATGTTCTCAAAGTCGATAAACACCGCAACGTCTCCGCCAATCATTTCGCTCTCGCCTCCCTGCTCAGAAGTTGGCAAGAGCCGGGGCCTTCGCGTATGCAATTGGTAAGGTACGGGAGCGCAAGCTGATGTTACCAGCTACGAGCCTGGAAATCAATCGATGTGGTGTCTCTTCAGAAGGCGAGCTCGATGTGGCGGAAGTGCTCCAGGAAGCGCCCCTCCTCATCGGCCCACCGTTTTCGCCAGGCCTTCATCCGCTCTTCGTCGATGTTGGCGAACTGGCTGCGATGGCGCATCAGAGCCTGAAACTTGATGTCCACCACCTCGGTTATGTCAACGCTGAAGTTGGGCTCGTTGGAGCTCCACAGATAGACTTCCTTCACCCGGTGGGGCTCCAGCCCCTCCTCGGCCTGCTCCGGGAAGCTGGGGCGGTTGCGGGCGATGGGATAGACGGCATCCAGGGCCAGCGTCCCGATCGTCCGGTGGTCAGGGTGGTTGAGGTACATGTTGCGAACGATGTGGACGGGCTCGTGGGTGAAGACCGCGTGGGGCTGAAGGCGGCGGATATAGCGCACGATCTCGCCCAGCAGCTCCCGCTGGTAGCTCAGCTCGCCGTCTTGATAGTTCAGGAAGAAGACGTCCTTAACGCCGAGGACGGCGGCCGCCGCCCTCTGCTCCTCCTGCCGCACGGCCGCCAACTGCTCGCGGCTCATCTGGGGGTCGTCGGTGCCCTTGCTGCCATCGCTGCACACCAGGTAGTAGAACTCCCAGTTGTCCCTGGACCAGAGAACGGCCGTGCCGGCACAGGCGAACTCCGAATCGTCGGGGTGGGCCGCGATCACCAGGGCGCGCTTTATCTCCGTCCCCTCCGCCATCTGCTCTCCCTTCACTTTGCTCAGGGCAGGCTCTTTCCAGGACAGGTAGTCTTCCAGGCCAGTGCCCAAGGCTCCACCGCCCCTTCGACAGCTCAGGGCAGGCCCTTCGGCCCGCTATTGCTGTATATCCGATTGTACTAGGAGGCGAAAGGGATTGACAACCTGACTTTCTGCTAGTATACTTGTTCGGCAGAACAGGCGTTCCATGACATAAGAGCCTGCCTTGAGCGCAGCGAAAGGCCTGTCTTGAGGCGAAGCCGAAAGGAGGGGCATATGGCCAAAGAGCTCTCTCCCAAGCAGCAGAAGATCCTCCGCTTCATCCGTCAGTTCCTCGAGGAGCACGACTATCCCCCCAGCATTCGCCAGATCCAGGACGGGTGCGGCATCAGCTCTACCTCGGTGGTGGACTACAACCTGAAGAAGCTGGAGGGCGACGGCTACATCCGGCGCGACCGCGAGGTGTCGCGGGCCATCGAGCTGCTGGACCGCGGCGGCCGCCGGCCGCGCACCGTGGCCGTGCCGATCATCGGCCAGATCGCCGCCGGCCAGCCCATACCGGTACCCACCGCCGACACCTGGGATAACCTGGACTACACCGAGTCGCTGGAGGTCACCCGCGACATGATCGGCGGCCGCCAGAACGTCTACGGCCTGCGGGTGAAGGGTAGCTCCATGATCGACGCCCTGGTGAACGACGGCGACATCGTCCTCATGGAGACGGCCAGCAGCGCCGAGAACGGCGATATGGTGGCCGCCTGGCTCAAGCGAGAGCAGGAGGCCACCCTCAAGCGCTTCTACCAGGAGAGCGGCCGCATCCGCCTCCAGCCGGCCAACGAGGCCATGGCCCCCATCTACACCGACCCCGCCAACGTGGAGGTGCAGGGCAAGGTCATCGGCGCCATCCGGCCAGCGCAATAGCACCTTGACAGGATTTCCTCGCCTCTTAGAATGCGAGTGGAGGCGGGCTAGAGATCAATGCCGTTACCCTGCATACACCCCGCAGATGCTGTCTCGCAGGTGCAGCCCACGATTGACCTGCTTCGCAGCCTAGATGCCAAGCATCCAGAAGTGTTGCTGGCTGAGGGGCTTAGTCCGCCCGACTACCACGGGAAGCTGGTGCTCAGGTCTGCTGTAGAGAGCATCAGGGGATCCTACATAGCCTCCAGCACTACGGGCCGGCACAGCATGGTGGGACGCACGCTGGAACAGATGAAGGAAGCTGGGATGATTGAGGATTTCCAGTACGAGGGTAGAACCAGACGGCACGACTTTACGGTCATAATGGAGCCGAATCGGGCTCGCATGGCAGCGGTTGAGGTGAAGGGCGGAGAAGGTAATAGCATCAACATCTCCCAGCGGCCGATGTGGGCCACCGAGTTCGTGGTCTGGTGCCACCTCGACGGCGCCATCGTGAATCAGCCCGCCCATGGCGCGGCGAGCATTGTGTTCGGCAGGCTGGCCTCTGAAATGGTCAGCGGCCGCAAGCAGGTAGATGCTCTGATCATCAAAGATTCCTTTTGCGGGACGCCTGCGCGGCCCTGCCCCAAGTTTGGCGGCCGTGACGATCTGGGATTCGAGACTCCGCCTTGCATCTTCTTGTTCCCTCGCCGCATTCCTGCACAAGACGATCCCGAGCCTCCAGTTCACGACAACACCACGCTCAAATTCCCCTTTCACATGCTTCATCTGTTTGGGGTGCCTCCAGCAGAACACGACAGACACATCTACAAGGTCGCCATCAGAGTGTTCGCTGACCAGAACGGTCGCCCCAGGCGAGAAACCAGTGTGACGCGCCTGGGGCAACTGCTAGGGCGAAGAGTAGCGTCCGCAGTTCTTCGTTAGCTATGGAAACCACGAGCGTTCCCGTGCTGCCTTTAAACAACGGCCTATGGCAAGGCTGTTACAACGGCCGGGAAAGCTCTCTCCACCAACTGGCCCCGTACGTGGGGAAACTAAAATCAGGAATGGTGAATGTCCTACTGGAGACTTTTACTCGTCGCGGCGACTTGGTGCTGGACCCCTTCTGCGGGTCTGGAGTCGTCCCGCTTGAAAGCATTCTGATGGGCCGCGCCACCATCGCCAGTGATCTTAGCCCATATGCCTACGTCGTCACTTTAGGTAAGCTATCCGCCCCCAGTTCCAGGTCAGAGGCTTTGCACGCTGCTGAAGATGTCCTCGCCCAGGTGGATGAGCTCTCGCCTCGTATTCACCTTGCCTCCATCCCGGAGTGGGTCATACAGTTCTTTCACCCACGCACTTTGCAGGAAACGCTGGCCGCGTTCCAGATACTCAAGAAGCGGGAGGACTACTTCCTCACGGCTTGCCTATTGGGCATTCTGCATCACGTAAGGCCTGGCTTTCTCTCGTATCCCGCGAGCCATCTGACGCCGTATCTTCGTACCA
Organism: Chloroflexota bacterium; assembly: GCA_030691665.1. GTDB lineage: Bacteria > Chloroflexota > Dehalococcoidia > SM23-28-2 > SM23-28-2 > JAUYDU01. The sequence goes on along the minus strand of JAUYDU010000318.1, from coordinate 2,733 downwards.
GGATGTACCCGCCGGAAAGTCAGCCCCAGCTGTACTCATACCGTGATCTCCGCTCCAGGCTCCTGGCCAAAGTGGAAAGGGCCTACCGCCGCCCCGACCTCGACGAAGATTGGGGCGGGACCCCTTACAAAGTCTTTCAGGTAAACGCCATGCTCCTGCCGATAAAGGCTGAATCCATTGACGCAATTATCTCCAGCCCTCCATATTTCGGCGCGCTCGACTACGCCAGGGACAACCGGCTGCGTTTGTGGTTTCTTGGCGTCCCCGACTGGCGCAACCTTGATAAGGCCTTGACAGCCAACCAGAAGGTCTACATACCCCAGATGACCCAATGTGTGGCTGAAATGAACCGGGTGTTGCGGCCCGGCAAGTACTGCGTTCTGGTCCTAGGCGATGTTTACCGCGACGGAACAACGAGAAATACCGCAGAAGTCATAGCGGGCATCGCGCATGATGTCTCGCACGGCCAACTGGTTGCCGAAGGCGTCTATAGCGACGAAATCCCCGACATCCGCCGTTCGCGCCGTCGAACGCGGACAACCAAGATCGAAAAGATTCTCGTCCTCAAGAAGCGCCCTCGTCGGACCCAGCTCCCATCCCCATCCTTCCCCACGGCCGTAGCTGAAGAACGGCTTGCGTACGCTCTAGCATAGGCCGGCACATCGTATAATTACCCCGGAAAGGGACCCGGTGCCCCTGTGACCGAATCCGTCCTGCGTGTACAAGACCTCCAGGCCCACTTCTTTACGCCCGAGGGCGTGGTCAAGGCCGTCAACGGCGTCAGCCTCGACCTCCGGCGCGGCTCGACCCTGGCCATCCTGGGCGAGAGCGGCGCCGGCAAGACCACCATCGCCCTGGCCATCCTCAACCTCCTCCCCTACCCCGGCCGCATCGTCGGCGGCCACGTCTTCCTGGAAGAGCGGGAGATCACCGCCCTCAAGGGCGAAGAGCTGCGACGCGTGCGCGGCCGCGAGATCGCCATGATCTTCCAAGACCCGGTGAGCGGGCTCAACCCGGTGCTGCCCGTTGGGGTGCAGGTGGAGGAGATGATCACCGCCCACCTGCGGCTATCGCGCAAAGAGGCGAAGCGGCGCAGCCTGGAGGTGCTTGCCCAGATGGGCCTCTCCGACCCCGAGCAGGTGGCCTCTCGCTATCCCTTCCACCTGTCCGGGGGCATGTGCCAGCGGGTGATGATCGCCATCGCCACCGCCCTCAACCCGAAGGTGCTCATCGCCGACGAGCCCACATCCGCCCTGGACGTCACCATCCAGGCGGCCATCCTGCGCGAGCTGGAGGAGCTGCGCTGCCGCCACGGCACCTCCATCCTCCTCATCACCCACGACCTGGGGGTGGTCGCTCAGATGGCCAAACAGGTGGCGGTGATGTATGCTGGCTCCATCGTGGAGAGCGGCGAGGCGGCGGAGGTCTTCCAGCGGCCCCGCCATCCCTACACCTGGGCCCTCCTCTCGATGCGACCGCGCCCGGACAGAGACCAGCGCAAGCCCCTCCCCTCCATCCAGGGCACGCAGCCCAATCTGGCCGAGCTGCCGGAAGAGTGCCCCTTCCTGCCGCGCTGCCCCAAGGCTCTCAGCCGCTGCCGCCAGGAGCCAGCGCCGCCCCTGACCAGGGTGGCCCCAGGGCACACCGTCGCCTGCTACAATCCCGTCGTCCACAGCGACGGCCAGGCGTAAGCTGGTTCGCCGGCTCGCTGCTTCACGCCCTCGCCAGGTCGTGCACCAGCAGCTCCAGGGCCAGATCCTCCTCGTAGCGCCCCCGCTTCACCCCCACGTCGGCCTCCAGCAGCCGCCGGTAGGCCGCCTTCAGGCGGGGCAGGGAGTAGCGCTGGGCCTGATCGAGAACCCGCTGGAGGACGAAGTCGGAGCCAATCTCCAACCGCTGGCCGATCTCCTGGGCCGGCAGCCCGGCCAGCATCAGCTCCTTGGCCTGGATGATGAATCGGTACTGGCGAATGACCATGGCGAAGAGGTAGCCAGCATCGCGGCCATCCTCGATCTGGCGACGCAGCAGGCGCAGGGCCACCGCCGGGCGCTTCTCAGCGATGGCGTCCACCATGGCGAAGATGTTGACGTCGCGCGCCTCGCTGACCAGCGCCTTGACGTCCGCCCCCTCGATGCGGCGGCCGTAGGCGTAGGTGGCCAGCTTCTCCAGCTCGCTGACCAGCAGCCGCAGGTTGTCCCCCACCAGGTCAGCCAGAAGCTGAGCAGCCGGCGGCGAGATGTCCACCCCCTCTTTCTGGGCCCGCGCCAGGAGCCAGGAGACCACCTTCTTCTGGCCGATCCGGCGGAACTCCTGCACCTTGCCGTGGGGCCTCAGGGCCTGGAACAGAGGATTGCTGGCGGAGAGCTCTCCATCAACCAGGATCAGGGTGCTGGTCTGCGGCAGGCGGCCGACGTATTCCGACAGGGCCAGCCAGCGCTCCAGCTCCGGGCCCTCGCTCCGTGCCCGGCGAGCCGCCTTGGCCTCGGACGGACCTCGGCGCGAGCGTTCCGGCGGGTTGAAGCGCCTGAGCAGACCCTCTACCACCACCAGGCGATGGGCGCTAAGGAAGGGCACCGTATCGCAGATGGCCATGAGCTGCTCCGGCGTAGCCTCCCGTCCATCGAGGACGTCCGTATTGGAGGAGAGCATGTCGCCGCTGTCCAGCCCGTCCTTGATGCGGGCCAGCTCCTCCCCCAGGGAAAACTCGTCGGTGCCGTAGAGGACGTAGAGCAT
>JAUYDU010000279.1 GCA_030691665.1 Chloroflexota bacterium | reverse complement strand
TATGACACTCCTCTACTGTCGCCGGTCTGGCGGAAAGCTTCGGTAGAGGGGTCATGACCAATCACTGGAACGACATCGCAAACAGCGATTGCGTCCTCGGCATAGGCGCTAACCCTGCGGAAAACCACCCGGCCGCCTTTGGTCACATAAGCGAGGCGTTGAACCGGGGCGGGAAGCTCATCGTCGTCGATCCTCGATTCACTCGTAGTGCCTCCCAGGCTACCATCTACGCCCCCATGAGGTCGGGCGCAGACGTCGCCTTCATTGGTGGCATGATAAAGTACGTGATTGATGACATGGAGGCCAACCCCCAGAACTACAACATGGTGTACGTGAAGGAGTACACCAACGCCTCCTATCTGGTCAACCCGGCCTTTAAGGGCCCTCCTGAGCTAGACGGGCTTTTCTCTGGGTACGACCCCGCCAAGCGCGCCTACGACAAGGCAACGTGGAGCTACCAGGTGGATGAGAAGGGCCTTCCCAAGCGGGACATGAGTCTGAGGGACCCGAACTGCGTCTTTCAGCTCCTGAAGAAACAGTACGCTCGCTACACCGTTGAGAAGGTGACGGAGACCACCGGCACTCCCAAAGAGGTCTTCCTGCAGGTGTGCCGCACCTACGCGGCCACGGGAGCGGTGGGCAAGGCGGGGACCATTCTGTATGCCATGGGCACGACCCAGCACACCAATGGCTCGCAGATCGTTCGCTCTTACGCCATGCTGCAACTGCTGCTGGGCAACATCGGCGTGTGTGGCGGCGGTGTGAACGCCATGAGGGGCGAGTCCAACGTGCAGGGCTCCACGGACATGGGCCTGCTCTTTCACCTGCTGACTGGATATCTGGAAGCGCCCATCAACACCGATGAGACGCTCCAGAAATACCTGGATCGCACCACACCCAAGTGGAGCGACCCCAAGAGTGCCAACTGGTGGCAAAACACACCCAAGTACGTGGTCAGCCTGCTGAAGGCGTGGTACGGAAACGCTGCCACCAAAGACAACGAGTTCTGCTATCAGTATCTGCCCAAGGCGACAGGGAACTACTCGTACATGTCGCTGTTCCACGCCATGTACGATGGAGTCATCAAGGGGCTGATGTGCTGGGGCATGAACCCAGCAGTGGGGGCGCCCAACGTCAACATGGCTCGCAAGGCGCTGGAGAAGCTGGACTGGATGGTTGCCGTGGACCTGTGGCATACCGAGACCGCCAACTTCTGGAAGCGGCCGGGGGTGGCCCCGGCCAACATAAAGACAGAGGTCTTCATGCTGCCGGCCGCGGCATCCTACGAGAAAGAGGGAAGCACGACCAACAGCAGTCGCTGGGCGCAATGGCGGTACAAGTGCGCTGACGCCCCAGGAGAGGCCAGGCCGGACCTCGATATCCTTGGTGACCTGATGACGAGGATAATCAGACTCTTTGAGGCCGATGCCGCCGCTCCAAACCGCGAGGCCATCACAAAGCTGTCCTGGGACTACGGCGCGCATGTTGATCCGCACAAAGTAGCCAAAGAGGTGAACGGGTACGATCTGACCACGGGCAAACTCATGGCTAGCTTCGCCAACCTCAAGGACGACGGTACCACCTCTTGTGGTTGCTGGATCTACTGCGCTAGCTACACCGAAGCCGGGAACATGATGGCGCGACGCGACCTTGATGACAGTCCATTCAAAGTAGGGCTGTACTCGAAGTGGGCGTGGTGCTGGCCGCTCAACCGGCGCATCGTGTACAACCGCGCCGGTGTAGACCTCAACGGGAACCCGTGGGACAGCGAGCACCCTGTGATCAAGTGGGATGCGGCCGGCGCCAAGTGGCTGGGCGACGTACCCGATGGGGGATGGGCTCCGATGGCGGTGGACCCCAGTACCACAAGATACCCCTTCATTATGACCACTGAGGGACACGCTCATCTCTTCGGCCCGGCCACCATGGTGGATGGCCCGCTCCCCGAACACTATGAACCTTGGGAAAGCCCGGTGGACAACCCGCTGTCCCACACACAGAACGACCCGTGTTTCAAGATCTGGGCCGGGAATATGGACTTCAAGGGCACCCCCGACAGATATCCCATCGTATGCACAACCTACCGCGTGGTGGAACACTGGCAGGCCGGTCAGATGACCAGGAACTTGCCCTGGGCCGTGGAATTGATGCCGGAGATGTTCATTGAGATTAGCGAAGAACTGGCGGCAGAAAAAGGCATCTCCAACGGGCGGATGGTCATCGTGGAAACGGCTCGCGGCAGCGTCAAGGCTAAGGCCCTGGTTACCAAGAGGTTCAAGCCGTTCCGGTTGAATGGCAGAGTCATCCACGAGATAGGGATGCCCTGGCACTGGGGTTACACCGGGCTTTCTACGGGAGACAGCGCCAACGTGCTCACGCCCAACGTAGGAGACGCCAATACCATGATACCTGAGTACAAGGCCTTCTTATGCAACGTGAGACCGGCCTAGGGGCCGACACGGTTTAGAGGAGAGTGACGATGGCGAAAGCGATGCTGTACGATAGCTCCAAGTGCATAGCCTGCAGGGGATGCCAGGTCGCCTGCAAGCAGTGGTGGGAGCTACCTG
>JAUYDU010000175.1 GCA_030691665.1 Chloroflexota bacterium | reverse complement strand
GATGCTCCGTTCGTCGGCGTAGCCCCAGGCGTATTCGGTGCCCACCTGCACGCCGGAGGCGGCGCAGATCACGATTACCGCCGCGTCGGCTGCCCGCACCCCGCACTTCACTTCGCCCACGAAGTCGGCGTAGCCGGGGGTGTCCAGGATGTTGATCTTGTGGCCATCCCACTCGTAGGGCAGGAGCGATAGGTTCACGCTGAAGCTGCGCCGCGCCTCGTCGGGGTCGAAGTCGGAGGTAGTGCTGCCGTCCTCCACCCGGCCCAGGCGGCTGATCGCCTTGGCGGCGAACAGCATCGCCTCCGATAGCGTCGTCTTGCCCGTGCTGCCGTGACCGGTGAGGGCGACGTTGCGGATGTTCTCGCTGGCGTATTCCTTCATGCGGGGCTCCCTTCGTGGCGTCCAGAGGCGATTGTAGCGCAGGGGCCTACGGGCGGCAAGGCGGGGGACTGCTTCGGGATTGGGTCATTCTTGGTGGAACGGGACTTTCCCGACCGCATCCTTCAGGGCGCGGCCGGGCACATCCGTTTCGCCACCTAAGTCCCCTTCCTTCGAGCTCCCTTGACAGGAAGACCCCCTGCGTGCATAGTCGACAGGAGAGAAGATGCGCCTGGGGAGGCGGGACACATGCATAGGCACCGGACACGCGGCAGGCCGTTGTGGTTGCTGTTCGCCGCGCTCGCCGCCGCCCTCGTCCTGGGCATCCTTGGCCTGGGGCTGGCAAAAGGCGTTGTGCGTTCCGACAGCCCTCTTCCTCCTGAGAAGCAAGAGATAGAAGAGCGGATAGAGCGGGAGCGTTTGGAGGCCCTGGCGCGGCCCCAGCCGCCCAAGAACCCCAACTACATCCCGCCGTTTACCCCGGGGCCCCAACCGTCGCCGTGCTCGGACGACAATTCCCCGTGCGTACCAGCGGGGGCGGGGACGATCGTGGAGACTCAGCAAGCACGCTACTCGCCAATGGTTTTCAGCTTCCAGAACCACTGGTTCGAGGTGAAGGACGGCCAGTACGTCGTCGTGTTCGCCGGTCGGGAGGGGAGCGCCGGCGACCCTTCGCAGGGGGTGGTGGTCGTGGAGGTGGACACCATGGACTTCATGCCCGTTGCGGGCGGGGGCATCTACCGTACGCCGATCAAGGACGGTGCGGTGCGGATCGTCGGGGCGGACGGCGAACGCCTCACCCTCACCTCGGCGAGCGGCGCCACGTTCATCTTCGATGTCGCATCGCGCACGTTCGTCTCCCCATCTGGGCCGGCACCCACACCGCTTGCGCCTACACCCACGCCGGTCGCGCCTACACTCACACCGGTACCGACATCGCCTGCGCCTACACCCACACCGGTGCCCACACCGCTCGCGTCTACACTCACACCGGTACCTCGTCCTAGCCCGTGACCTAGCTCCCTCGATACCGCTCGACCAGCTCTCTCAGTTGGCCTAGGTGCTCATGCTCGTGCTCCAGGAACCGCCGCAGCACCTTGCGGGCGCTCCATGGCTCGCCGCGAGGGGTTCGGACGGTGGCTCGCTCCTCGGATGAGAGGCTGCGCAGCCGGCGGCTGGCCGCGTCGCGCAGCACGCTCAGCAACGATGATGGCCCGCGATCGGCCTCAGCATCGAGGCGGGTGACGTAGAACGCCTCTGCCGACGCGATGTGCTCCAGGATGCGCCGCATGGTCCAGGGGCCAGCCGCCTGCCTGCCGGCAGGCAGGTCTGGGCTCCAGTCCAGAGCCTGCCCTGAGCCTGTCGAAGGGGCCTGCCTGGGCACGTCCTGGAACAGGGCCAGCAGGTCACGGCGGGAATACTCGGCCCAACGCAGGGCTCGCTCGATCTCCTCGTCAGTCGGGGGCTCCCGGTCGCTGGCGAAGAAGCCCACCTGGTCGCCGGGCGTGCCCGGAAAGCTGCCCGCCGCGCTCACCGTCTCCGCCACCTCCACATCGATCCCGTCGTCCGCGGGTGCCGGCTCCCCGTGCTGCCGCAGCCACGCCAGATGGCGGGCGATGGCCTCTCGGGCCGCAGCCACCGTCTCCTCTCGCGTCGCGCCCATGGCAATGCAGCCCGGCAGCTCCACCACGTGCGCCATGCAGCTCCCGTCCCGCCCCACCTCCAGGTTCACCCGATAGCGCCCCATCGCCCCTATCTCCTCGGCCTCAATCTCTCAATGGTTTGCTGGTTTGTCGGTTTGCTGGCTGTCCCGGCTCTATGTTCTATGTTCTATGCTCTATGCTCTGCCCCGCAAGGGCCATATCCTTCACCCGCAGCTCCAGGGCTTGCCCTGAGCGCAGCGAAGGGGCGTCCTCGCCCCGCCTCTCGGCGCTCAGCGAGTAGACCACGTCCACCCGCTGGCCTGGCTCTACCGCCATCTCTCCCAGATCGAAGGCGATGGCCGGCCAGGTGACAGCGCCGTCCTTCAGCTTCAGGCGCAGATGCCGAGCTTGCCCTGAGCTTGCCGAAGGGTTGCCCACCGGGCGGCTCTCGGCCACCAGGACGCCGCGACTTAGGAAGAGAGGCTCGGCGTTACCCTGGCCGAAGGGCTGGAGGCGCTGGAGCCAGCGGATCTCCTCGCCCCGTAGGCGGCCCAGCGGTAGCTCGGCATCGATGTCCAGCGTCGGCGTCAGTTCCAGGCCCGCCAACTCGCCG
>JAUYDU010000142.1 GCA_030691665.1 Chloroflexota bacterium | reverse complement strand
GGGCGAATCGTTGCGGGTGGAGAGGGCGCGCATCACAGCGAAGCCGCACAGGCCCAGCTCGCAGATGCCGGCCTCGGTGCCCCCGGCCAGCATCACGTCTGCCCGGCCCAGGCGGATGGCATCGCGGGCGTCGCCCAGGGCCTGAGTGGAAGCGGCGCAGGCGGTGATGACGGTGTTGTTGTAGCCCTTAAGGCCGAAGGTGAGGCTTATCTGGGCCGCCGCCATGTTGGGGAGGATCTTGGGCAGGAAAAAGGGATCGAGGCGCAGGCCCCCCTTGGACAGGATCGTCCTTACCCCCTCCTCGGTGTTAGGCAGGCCACCGATGCCGTTGCCCAGGAGGACGCCCACGCGGGTAGGGTCCTCGCGGCCGAGATCCAGGCGGGCGTCCTCGATGGCCTCGCGGGCGGCCGCCACCGCCAATTGGCTGAAGCGGGCCATGCGGCGGGCCTCGCGCCGGTCCATGTAGTCGGTCGGCTCGAAGCCGCGCACCTCGCCGGCGATGTGCACGGGGTAGTTGGTGTAGACCTCGGGCGGGATAAGGGTCAGGTAGTCGATGCCCGAGCGGCCGGCCGTGCAGCCTTGCCAGAACTCCTGCACCGAATTCCCCAGGGGGGTGAGGGCGCCCATGCCGGTGATCACTACTCGCCTGTCCTCTGCTTGCTCTCTTGTCATTGCCATCACCCCCACCTATGCCGTCCGAGCGGCGACGCCCAATAGTCGCTCCCGTGCCTCGGCCACGACGAACAGCGAGCCCACCACACAGATGAGGTCGCCAGGCCTGCCCTGAGCGAAGTCGAAGGGCCCGGCGCTGGCCAGCGCTCGCTCCAGGGCGGCTGCCACCGTCGGGCGGGTCTCGCTGGCGACGCCGAGGGCAGCGAAGGCGGCAGCTACGGCCTCTGGTTGGGCCGCCCGCGGGTGCTGGGAGCGGGTGGCGATCGCCTGCCGGGCTATCGGCGCTAGCTCCTGGGCTATTGCTGCTATCGTCTTGTCTCCCGATACGCCAATCACCAGAATGGCTCGATCGAATGAGAAGTAGTCCCGGAGGGCCTGCCGCAGCCTGCGCGCTGAATCTTCATTGTGGGCGCCGTCGGCCACCACCAGTGGCTGCTCTTGCAGGACCTCCAGGCGGCCCGGCCAGCGCAGCCGGCGCAGGCCGTCGCCTATCGCTTGCTCTGTTATGGCGGCTCCCCCCTCGCTGAGGGCATCGACGGCGGCCACCGCTGTGGTGGCGTTCTCGAGCTGATGGCCGCCCTGGAGGGGCAGCCACAGCCGCCGTTGGCGGCCGGGGGGCCCCTCCAGCCGGAAACGCTGTCCCGTCAGATCCCAATCCAGGCGCTGCCAGGAATACGCCTCGGCCACGTCCACCAGGGGACACCTAAGTTCCACCGCCCGTCGGCGAATGACGGCCGCCGCTCCCGCATAGGGCTGGGGTGCCATCACCACCGCCGTGCCTGGCCTCAGGATGGCCGCCTTCTCCGTCGCGATCTTCTCCACTGTATCGCCCAGGATAGCGGCGTGCTCCAGGCTGACGGGCGTGATGACGCACACCGCCTTGTCATCCACCACGTTGGTGGCATCCAGGCGGCCGCCCAGGCCCACCTCCAGCACCTGCCACTGGGCATCGCGCTCTCGAAAGTAGAGGAAGGCCAGGGCCGTCAGCAGCTCGAAGGTGGTGAGCTGGCCGAAGCGGCCGTCGCCGTTCTCGGCGGCCGCCGCCGGGACGAGGCTCTCGGTCAGGCGGGCGAAGTCCTCCTCGGCGATGGACTGGCCGTCGAGGGCGATGCGCTCACAGAAGCTATGCAGGTGGGGGCTGGTGTAGAGGCCCGTACCCCGACCTGTCGGGGCCGCCCCCAAGATGGACGCTATCATGGCGGCCACGCTGCCCTTGCCCTTGCTGCCGGCGATGTGGACGGTCTGGCGCCCGCGCTGGGGGTTGCCCAGACGGGCCAGAAGGGAGTGGACGCGGCGCAGGTCGAAGTTGGCGGCGGCGAAGGCCTGGGCGGGCTCCCGCTCCCAATCGGTGAAGCTCAGGATGTAATCGGTGGCCTGGCGATAGTTCATGTCAAGCGCTACCCCGCATTCGGCCAATGACAAGGCCTTCCTCCAGCCACGGGAAGCTGCCAGCCACAGTGACGAAGCCCAGGGCCGAAGTCACGAAGGTTATCCAGTCGTTGGAGCCGGTAGATCCCACCCCCACGCCGGCCCCAAACAGTCCCAGACCGGCCAGGAGCAGGCCACTGCGCACGGGGTTAAAGCGGGAGTTCAGCCCCAGGATAGCTGCCCCCATGAGCCCGGTCCCTGTGAGGGCCAGGATCAGCCCTACGTTGCGCTCATAATCCCCCTGAGCCGCTCCCTCGTCTTCGAACTGGCGGGTGAACTCGTCCTCCTCCCGGGGTGCCTGCGGGCGCTCGTAGTTGGTGAACACGCCTGTTAGTACCACCGCCAGGGTCACTCCCAGCAGAGCCAGAAAGTACAGGACGCGCAACGTGCCTGCCAGGGGAGCCGGTGGCTGATCGCTCATGATGTCCTCCTTGGCGGCCCCCTTTCCGCTACCAGCCGTAGGGTTGCAGCGTCGGTTCTGGGCAGGCGCGGCCAGCCCCTGGCATTATAGCAGCGCCCTTTTCGCTCGCTCAAATGAGATGCAGCGAGGGGTAGCGTAACCTTGTCACGCCAGCGGACCTGTGGTGGGAGGTTCCGCCCAAGGAGGAGTTCTGGGAGCAGGCCCGACAACGGCAACGCCGGGAGCTTCTAGGTTCTGCTGGAAGGGGCCTGTTGGTTTGTTGGCTCGGTTCTCGGTTGCGCCCCGACCTGGTCGGGGCAATGCCCCTTCACCCCCACCGCGCCACCAGATCCCGGAAGTCCCGCCGTATCCGCTCGCGCTGCTCCTCCGTCAGCAGCTCCCGCAGGAACGATAGCCGGTCCTCCAGGTAGTCCAGAGCCGAGGCGGCATCGATAACGTCGTCGCTGGCCACCGTCTCCACCGCCAGCCCGAACAGCAACTCCCCCAGGCGCTCGTCCACCAAAGCGTGCACCAGCGCCAGTTGCTCAGCGGTGAGCCCTTGGGGCTCCGACCCCTTGTCCAGGCAGAGGCGGCGGTACAGGTCCTCCTTGCCCAGAAGGCGGGCCAGTTGGCGGGTAGCGATCCTGGTGGTCATGGCTCTCCTATCGAAAACAGCCCAGCTCGCGGGCGATGATGTGCTTCTGGATCTGGGTGGTGCCGTCGGCGATGGTGGCCGCCCGCACGTCCCGATAGTAGCGGGAGACGGGGCATTCGTCCATAAAGCCCATCGCCCCGAACACCTGCACGGCGTAGTCGGCGGCCTGCTTGGCCGACTCGCAGCAGAAGTACTTGGCCATCGCCGCCTCCTTGGCGTGCGGCTGGCCGCTCTCCAGCAGGCGCGCCGCCTTGTCCCGGATCAGGCCGCTCAGCTCCACGTTCAGCGCCATGTCCACCAGCATCGCCTGCACGTGCTGGAACTCGGCGATCGGCCGGCCGAAGGCATAGCGCTGCTTGGCGTAGTCCAGCGCCAGATCCAGGCACTCCCGCGCTAGTCCCAACGCGGTGGAGGCCAGGGCGATGCGGGCGGCGAAGAAACCCCGCAGGATGCGGCCGCGGCCGCCGCCTCTGGGCCCCAGGACATTCATCGCCGGCACCCGGCAGTTGTCGAAGGCCAGCTCGCGGGTATCGCAGGAACGCAGGCCCATCTTCTTGTAGGCTGGCATGACGCTGTAGCCCGGCGTCCCCGTGGGGACAATGATCGCGTCGAAGCGCTTGTTCTCAGCATCGGTGAGGCAGAGGACGGTGACGAAGATGTTGTTGTCCAGGCCGGCGTTGGTGATGAATGCCTTGCTCCCATTGATCACCCACTCGTCGCCGTCCAGGACGGCCCGCGTCTTGAGAGCGGCCGTATCGGAGCCGGCGTCGGGCTCGGTGATGGCGCCGCTGGTCACAGCCTCGCCCTTCACCACCGGCACCACCCACTTGTCCTTCCAGAGCGCCTTCTGCTCCTCCGTCCCCATGGTCACGATCATGCTCGCGCCCATGATGCCTACCATCAGCGTCCAGGACAGCGACATGTCCACCCGCGCGATCTCCTCGGTGGCCAGACACAACGACAGGAAGCCTGACGGGCTGCCCCCGTACTCCTCCGGGAACGCCATCCCGGTGATCCCCAGCTCCCCCAGCCGATGGTAGAGGTCGTAGTCGAACTGGCCCGTGGCATCCCGCTCAGCAGCGCCGGGGGCGATCTCCTTGCGGGCGAAGTCCCGCACCATCCGACGAATGGCCTGCTGCGCCTCGCTGTACTCCTCTAGCATCTGGGCGCCCTCCCGCTGCTGATACAAGACATAACTAATGATACCCCACCATGAGCGCTGGAGAAAGGCCGTCGCCCACCAAAAAGGGGCTAGATTTGGCTAGCCCCTGGCACGCCCTCCTCGCTGGCCCCTAGTGGCCGCGGATCTTGCTATAGCACTCGCTACAGTACACCGGCTTATCGCCCCGCGGCAGAAACGGCACCTCCGTCATCTGGCCGCACTCGCTGCACACAGCCGGATGCATCTGCCGCGCCGTGCGCCCGCCAAAGCTGGCGGCGCTGCCATAGTGCACGTACCCCCCATCCTCCGGTGTCCGGCCCGACTTGCGCGCCGAACGGCACAGAGGACAGCGCACCGGCTGGTTCAGCAAGCCCCTACTGGCGTAGAACGCCTGCTCACCCGCCGTGAACGTAAAACTGGTGCCGCAATCGCGGCACATGAGAATCTTGTCGCTGTGTGCCATTTCTGAACAAATTATAGGTCAGACAGGCCAGGAATACAACGTTGGCGGGCCCCTTCGGCAGGCTCAGGACAGCCCCTCAGCGCGCCAGGCCCAGGCGACGCCAGAAGGCCAGGGCCTCCTCGCAGCGCAACAGCAGCGCCGCCAGGAGGAAGGCCCCTCCGCCCAGAACAGTCGCCCCCACCACCCTCGCCAGAGCATCCCAGGCCGGGTGGCTCGCCAAAGGATCGGCGGCGTCCTCGGCTACCAGGAAGACCGCCACCACCGCCGCCATCAGGCCCGTGGCGACGATGGTGCGCACCAGGAAGTTCGCCAGGCCGCCCGCTTCCGGGCCCCCGACGCGCCGCTGGAAAACGATGAATAGCAGAGAGGCTTCGACTATCGTCGCCACGGACATCGCCAGGGCCAGCCCGTCGTGTTCCAGGGGGCCCTTCAAGGCCAGGCTGAACGCCAGGTTGAGCGCCATCGACAGAACTGCCAGCCCCACCGGCGTGCGGGTATCCCGCAGGGCATAGAAGCCGCGGCTGAGGATCTCGATGGCGCTGTGGGCGAACAGGCCGATGGCATAGAACAACAGGGCCGAAGCGGTGATGTCGGTGGCCGCGGCCGTGAACTCGCCTCGCTCCAGCAGCAGCGACACCAGCGGCTCCCGCAGCAGGATCAGGCCCACGCTGGCCGGTATGGTGAGGAAGAGGATGTAGCGCAGGCTGACAAACAGCGTGCCCCGCAGACGGTCCAGTCCGCCGGAGGCGGACGCCTGCTGGGCCAGGGTCGGGAAGACAGCGGTGGAGATCGCCATGCCGAACAGGCCCAGCGGCATCATCACCAGCAGCCAGGCGTAGTTGAGGGCGGAGATGGTTTCGTCGCTCATCTGGGAGGCGAAGAAGATCGCCACCAGGAAGTTGGCCTGGGCAGCCGCCAGCCCGGCCACTCGCGGCAGCATCAGCCGGGCCACCTCCCGCACCCCCGCATCGCGCCACTGCGCCTGAAAGCGATACCTCATGCCCACCCTCGTCAGCCCCGGCACCTGCACCAGCAGGTGCAGCGCCGAGCCAGCCACCACACCGGCGGCCAGGCCCTGCACGCCCCAGGGCTCGGACAGGAAGACCGCCGCCAGGATGATCGCCAGGTTGTACAGCATCGGCGCCAGGGCGGTCAGGAAGAAGTGCTGGCGGGCGTTGAGGATACCGCTGATCATCGCGCTGATGGCAAACAGCACCGGCGACACCAGCATGATCCGCGTCAGATCCACCGAGAGCGAGCGCAGCTCGTCCTGGCGGCCGGTCTCCTCGCCCAGCCCGGGCGCCATCAGGGGCACCAGCAGGGGCGCCAGCAGCACGCCGGCGATGGCCAGGACGGCCGTCGTGGCGGCAACCAGGTTCAGGACGGAGCTAGCCAGACGCCAGCTCTCCTCCTCATCCTTCTGGGCCAGGTAGCGGGCAAAGGTGGGGATGAAGGCGCTGGCCAGGGTGGCCCCGGCCAGGACCTGAAAGATCAGGTCGGGCAGGCGGAAGGCCACCCAGTAGGCCCCCAGCTCATCGCTGGTACCGAAGGCGTCGGCTATGACGACGGTGCGGGCCACACCCAGCAGGCGGCTGCCCAGAAAGCCTACCGCCACGATCATCGCCGCCCCGGCTACGCCGCCCCAGGGCTTGAGAGACATCGCTTCGGGGGTCTTCCTCCTCATCCTCTCGTCGCCTTACAGGCGATTATAGCAACTGCCCTCATCCCAATCTCCCCCTAGACAGAAGGCCCCCGTTTGCTTATCATAGCCCCAGTCCATTTCGCAGGAGGGAGACGTCCCCTTGGGCACACGTTCCGCAGCCAAGGCCTGGCGCAGTTCCGAGCAGCGACGCTTGCGCAACCGAGTGCATAGCAGCGCCGCCAGGACATTCGTCAGTAGCGCCCGGCTAGCCATCGCCACCGCCGATGCCGACGAAGCGGCCCAGGCGGTGCGGCTGGCCGTCAGCGCCCTCGACCGGGCCGCTCAGAAGGGGGTCATCCACCCCAACAACGCCTCCCGGCGCAAGGCCCGCCTCCTCAAGAAGTACAACGCTGCCCTGGCCGCAGCCGCCGTCGCCGCCCAAGAAGCCCCGCCGGCCCGCAAGCGCCGCGGCAAGAAAGAAGAGGCCACCCAGGTAGCCGCCCGTCTGGGCGAGTCTACCACCAAAGAGCCTGCCCTGAGTGCAGCGAAGGGTCGCCGCGCCGGCAAAGAGGAGGCCGCTAAGAAGGAGCGCCGCGCCGGCAAAGAGGAGCCCGCTAAGAAGGAGCGCCGCGCCAAGAAGAAGGAGAAGTAGGCGGCCCGCCCCCAGACCTGCCTACCGGCAGGCAGGCCTCCCTCCCGGCCTGCCCAGAACGACCCCCAACGTGACCGCCCTTCGCTGCGCCCTCACTGGAAGCCTCCCGGGAGAATGGCATCGGTGGATGTAGCGGCCATCCGCGCCCAGATACCGGCCACCCAGGCCGTCGTCTACCTCAACACCGGCTGGGCCGGCCCCTCCCCTCGCCCGGTGGTGGAGGCCATTAGCCGAGCCCTCGAGGAGCACAGCTTCGGCGGCCCCACAACACCGCCGCTTCTCGAGCAGCGCCTGGAGCTGCTCCAGCAGGCCCGCCAAGCGGTCGCCGACCTCCTCGGCGCCACCGCCGACGAGATCTCTCTCCAGCAGAACACTACCGAGGGCATCAACATCGTCCTCAACGGCCTCGACCTCTCCCCCGGCGACGAGCTCATCACCTGCGATATGGAGCACACCTCCGTCATCATACCCTGCTACTACGCCCGCGACCGCCGCCGCCTCAACCTCAAGATCGTCCAACTGGACGCCGCCGACTCGCCCGCCCAGATCGTGGACAAGTTCGCCCAGGCCATCTCACCCCGCACCAGGCTGTTCGTCCTCAGCCACGTCTCCTTCTCCTCCGGCCTCCTCCTCCCTCTGAAGGAGATCAACCAGCTCGCCCACTCCGCCCCTGGCCGAGCCCTCGTCCTGGCCGACGGTGCTCAGGCGGT
Organism: Chloroflexota bacterium; assembly: GCA_030691665.1. Lineage (GTDB taxonomy): Bacteria > Chloroflexota > Dehalococcoidia > SM23-28-2 > SM23-28-2 > JAUYDU01. The sequence continues at coordinate 1,466 of JAUYDU010000142.1, read as the reverse complement.
GGGCCAGATGCCGGTCGACGTCGTCGACCTGGAGTGCGACTTCTACGCCCTGCCCGGCCACAAGTGGCTCCTGGGGCCCGCCGGCACCGGCGCCCTCTACATTCGCCGCGACCTCATCGAGGGCCTGCCCCCGCCCAAGGTCGCCCATCGCGCCTCCCACTCCTTCACCTACACCGGCCACTACGAGCCCCGCACCGACGCTATCGACAAGTTCGAGCTGACCACCGTCAGCATCCCCCTCCTCGTCGGCCTGGCAGAGGCTATCACCTTCCTCCGCCGCCTGGGGCTGGAGGCCATCCAGGAGCGGGTACGCGCCCTCGCCGACAGAGCCAGAGCCGGCCTCAGCGCGATACCGCCGGTGAAGCTGGTCAGTCCCGCCAGCGGCCCCCTGGCCACCGGCCTGGTCTCCTTCGCCATCCCTGGCTTGGTCCCCCAGGACGTCACCGCCGCCCTCTGGGAGCTGGAACGCATCGTCGGACGCACGGTCTACGAAAACGGCAGCACCCGCCTCTCCATCGACTTCTTCAACACCGAGGAGGAGGTGGAGACCACCCTGAACATCGTGCGGCGGCTGGCTAGGCGGGGGCTGCCCCAGGGCTTGCCCGCCCGCCAGCAGGGAGCGCTTCCCTCCGTCACTAGGGAGCTGACAGCCTTCTGGGAACTGTGATCAGGTCAGTCCCCCATCGCTTCAAAATTAATGATGGTGCCAAAGCACATACTTCCCGCCTGGGTATGGACGGATTGAAGTCTTTGGTGGTATCCTAGTTGGCGCTGTGTCGTTAACTTAGCAATCACTAAAAAGGAGGTGCAGTATGACTCAGCAGCTTCCATCAAGCCTCAAGGAGGCTTTCACCAATATGCCTAGTGCCTTCAAGGCCGAGAGGGCGGCCGGTGTCAGCACCGTCATCCAGTTCAAGGTGACAGGCGCCGAGGCCGGCAACTGGATCCTCGAGGTCAAGGAAGGCAAGTGCACGGTGACCGAGGGCGAAGCCCCCAGCCCCAACGTCACCATCAACACCCCCTCTGAGATCTGGCTCAAGATCCTCCGCCGCGAGCTGGACGGGGCCACCGCCTTCATGAGCGGCCAGTTCACCTTCACCGGTGACATGGGCATCCTCATGCAGATGGGGAGCTGGTTCGAGCAGTAGAAACAAACACCACCAAGGAGGTGCAGCGTGACTCAGCAGCTTCCATCCACCTTCAAGGAGGGGATGACCAACATGCCCCAGGCCTTCAAGGCCGAGAGGGCGGCCGGCGTCAACGCCGTCATCCAGTTTAAGACGACGGGCGCCGAGGCCGGCAACTACATCCTGGAAGTCAAGGGAGGCGAGTGCACGGTGACCGAGGGCGAAGCCCCCAGCCCCAACGTCACCATCAACACTCCCTCTGACGTCTGGCTCAAGATCATGCGCCGCGAGCTGGACGGGACCACCGCCTTCATGAGCGGCCAGTTCACCTTCACCGGT
>JAUYDU010000018.1 GCA_030691665.1 Chloroflexota bacterium | reverse complement strand
ACCTCGAACCGACCCCGATAGCGGTTGGGGCCAGGCGAAGTATAGCAGAAGGCGGGGAGGGCGAGAAGGCGGCGGACGCCGCGAGAGGCTGTTGAAATACTCTCGTGCTCCGTTCATGGTTCGACAGGCTCACCATGAGCGGAGGCGGATGGCTCACCATGAACGGAGATACAAAGGCAACCAAGGTCGCTCGCCCTGAGCCTGTCGAAGGGCCTGTCCAAGGACGAATAGGGCGCTTTTTCAACAGCCTCGCGGGTTTCCACCCGCAGCGATCAACTGAATTGCCGATGCCCCTCAGGGGGTGGTCGTGAAAGTTCCTCCCACCGAGAAGGAGATGCCTAGGACGGGCGGTGGCGGCCCTCTTCGATCTCTACCACTGTCCGCCCACGGTAGGTGCCGCAGACGGGGCAGGCCCGATGGGGCAGGCGAGGGCTGCGGCACTGGGGACAGGCCACCAGTTGGGGCAGGTTGATCATGATGTGGCTGCGGCGCTGTCGCTGTCGCGCTTTCGGGTACTTCTTCTTGGGCAGTGGCGACACTTGGGCACTCCTATTCTTGTTCCAGCTTCTCGGCCAGCTCAGCCAGAGCCGCCCAGCGGTCATCGGTGTCCTGGCCAGGGCACTCACAGGGGCCTTGGTTGAGATCATAACCGCAGCGGGGGCAAAGGCCAAGGCAGTCCGCCTGGCACAGGGGCTGCATGGGCTCGACCAACATCCGATACTGGCGCACTGCCTCCCTCAGATCGAGGACCTGGTGGCCGTCGATGAGGAAGGTGTCGGGCTCGTCAGGTTGAGGCAGCGCCTCTTCGCTCAAGGGATCCACCGTGGGCAGGTACTCCTCCTGAAAGGTGAGGGGGAGGCGATACGATATTTCGGTCAGGCAGCGGCTGCACCTGCCTGCGATGCGGCAGTCCAGGCTGGCGGAGACCAGTATCCCCTTGTCCGTCCGCATCATCTCCACCGTCCCCGCCACGTCGCTCACGGAGTCATCCTCGTCCGGGAATGGCTTAGCCTCCCGAACGTCGTAGCGGGTGACGCTGCCCACCGGCTCGCGCAACTGCTGGCCGACCACAAATTGCATGGAATCTTTTCCACAACTGGGGTACCAAATTGGCGGCTGCCTTGTCAGGGGCCCTCTCCTAAGTCTATAATCCTGCCGCAAGTATTGTCCATCCCCCACCCGAGGCGGGCCCTCATGGCCCCACTGGCAATGACGATAACGGCCGAGCTACATGCTCTTCAGGAGATCGATTCGGCCATCGACGCGACCAGAGTCAGCCTGGTGGCGATTGAGGAGCAACTGGGCGAGACCGAAGAGCTCATCGCCGGCCGCCAGGCGCTTGCCGAGCGTCAGGAGGCCCTCAAGGGGCTCCACGCTCAGCAGCGAGATCTGGAGTGGCAGGTGGATGACCTCCGCTCGCGCCTCTCGCCCGTGGAGGACAAGCTGTACGGCGGCTCCGTCCGCAACCCCAAGGAGCTGTCCAGCCTTCAAGAGGAGGCGGAGATCTTCAAGGCCCAGTTGCGACGGCGTGAGGACGAGCTCCTTAACCTGATGGTCCAGGTGGAAGACGGCGAAGCGGCTGTGAGAGAGGCAGAAGCGTCTCTAGTTGAGTTGGAGAGGGGCTGGCAGCAACAGCAGCAGGCCCTTCTCGGTCAGCAGGGCAGGCTGGAGGGCGAGCTGGTCAAGCTGGAGGAGAAGCGAGGACAGCAGTCGGGTCGAATAGATGCGAGGGTGCTCTCCCTCTACGACACCCTGCGCGAGAGGCGACAGGGCAGGGCGGTGGCCAAGGTGGAGCGGGGCATGTGCCAGGGCTGCCGCATCAGCCTGCCCATGAGCATACTGCAAAAGGCCCGCTCCGGCCTGGACGTGGTGCAGTGCGTTAGCTGCGAGCGTATCCTCTATTTGAGCTGAGCTGTGAGGGCGATAGGCTATTTCCGGGAGATGACCGGCGCGGGCGGCCAATCGCTCGCCGAGCAGAGCCGCGCCTTCCTCGAGTTCTGCCGACAGAACGGCTACGAGGCGGCAGCCGCCTTCCTCGAGGTCATCGGCGCCGACGGAGGGGAGCGCCCTGGCTATCGACAGCTCATCGACTTCCTCAGGGAGCGCCCCGACCGTGGCTTCACCGTAGTTGTCGTTCCCTCCCTGGTCAGCCTGGGCGCCGATCTGCGGGAGGCGGCCAGGCGCTACTTCCAGCTAGCCAGCCTGGGTGTGAAGGTGATCTGCCTGGAGGACAGCGCCGACCCTGCCGCCACTCTGCTGGCTCTCTGGACCGAGAAAGAGGGCGAGCGGCTGGGCCACAAGGTGCAGGCGGCCATGAGGCGCAAGGCCGTCAAGGGCGAGGTCTTGGGTCGGCCGCCATTGGGCTACCAGGTGGGGCCGCGCCGCCGTCTGGAGATCGTCGCCAAGGAATCCTCCGTGGTCCGCTACATCTTCCGTCTCTACCTGCGGGATGGCCTGGGCATCCGCCTCGTAGCTCGGCGGTTGAACGAAGAGGGGGTGCGCACTCGCCGGGGCGGCCTCTGGAGCATGGTTACCGTCCGCGATATTCTCCGCAATCGCACCTATCTGGGCACCTACAGTCGGTTCGGGGTGCGCGTGCCCGCTAGCCATCCGGCCCTCATTTCCGCCGATGACTTCCGGCGGGTCCAGGAGCGCCTGAGCTCCCGCCGTCAGGAGAGGGCCCAGCGGCAGACCTCTTTGTTCCTCCTCTCGGGCCTGGTCTACTGCGGGTACTGTGGCAATAAGATGATCGGAGTGAGCCGCCGCCAGCGCTGGCGACGCCGTGACGGCTCCGAGAAGTCGGCGGAGTATCGCTACTACCAGTGCGAGTCACGCACCAATCGCAGTCTGTGCGACTATCACACCCGGCGGACCGACGACTTAGAAGAGGAGGTTCGCCAGACTCTCTCGGGTGAGGGACCATTCGCCCTGCCGGCGATACCTAAGGCGGGCGACGATGCGGCGGTCCTGAAAGAGGCTGAGGCCCAGTGTCGCCGCCTGCGCGCGCGCCTGCACCGCCTGGACAAGCACCTGGAAGATCACCTCAATGCCGCTGCCCGCGGCCGCCTGAGCCCCGAGCGGCTGCAATCTCTCAGCGTGGCCATCGGGGCAGAAGAGCTGTCGCTGGACGAGAGCCTGGCCGAAGCCGAACGGTTCGCCCGCCGCCAGGCTACGGCCGCCGAGCGCCAGCGCCAGAAGGAACGCTCGCTGGCTCGCCTCCGCGACGAATGGATTCACCTCTCCCCGCCGCAGCGTCAGGCCTTGTTCCGGGAGGTGCTGGAGCGGGTGGTGGTGCGGGACGACGGCATCCGCGCCCTGCTGCGTCCCTGAGGGGCATGACCACGGGCGAGGGATACTGGCTCGTCTACGCCGATGGCGCCTCGCGAGGCAACCCGGGGCCAGCGGCCATCGGCGCCATCATTTTTGACGATAAGAATAGGGAGCGCCACCGCATCTCGGAAGCCATCGGCCGGGCCACCAACAACGTGGCCGAATACCGGGCCGCCATCGCCTCTCTCGAGGCGGCCCTGGCCCTGGATGCCCGCCAGGTCGAGCTGCGGATGGACTCAGAGCTGGTGGTGCGCCAGTTGGACGCTCGATATCGCGTGCGCAACCCCGCCCTCAAGCCGCTGTTCGCCCGCCTGCAAGAGCTGCGCTGGCGGTTCGCCTCGTTCAGGGCCGTGTCCATACCCCGCCAGGAGAACGCCCTCGCCGACAGGCTGGCCAACCAGGCCCTGGACAGGCCCCAGTGATAGCTTTGTTTCTTCATGCTCCTGAAAGGAAGCAATCCGACCCCAGCCTTGCGCCAGAGGCGCATCCGCCTCTGCGGATGGCGGAGAAGGCTGGGGCATCGATACCGATTGATGCCACACCCTTATGGTCATTGACCAAATAACTCGACAGCGTCATTCTGAGCGAAGCGAAGAATCTGGGGCTGAGACTGAGTAAACGCCGTGAAGGGCAATCTCGCCTCACACCTCCAGACCATTCGCTTTGCTAAGGGTGACAATATATACCAGCGCTCTGTAGGATTATTCTGATTATGACCATCAGGGTGTGGTGCTGTCCTCCCAAAAGCATGAATTGGCGAGACGCTACCGCCCCAGTAGCCCCTTCCCCGCCCTTCCCCTGCTATAATAGGGTTGGCTCAGTAGGCCGGGTGACCGCCCCGACTTCGTCGGGGAGGAAAGTCCGAGCTCCACCGGGCAGCGTGCTGGGTAACTCCCAGGCGGGGCGACCCGACGGAAAGTGCCACAGAAACACACCGCCCCGATTCTGTCGGGGCAAGGGTGAAATGGTGCGGCAAGAGCGCACCAGCGGCCGGGTGACCGGTCGGCTGGGCAAACCCCACGTGGAGCAAGGCCAAATAGGAGGACACAAGGACGCCCGGCCTGTCCTCGGGTTGGCCGCTGGAGGTGGCGGGCAACCGCCATCCTAGATTGATGGTCACC